>NZ_BAAHXB010000077.1:0-27522 GCF_054657215.1 Endothiovibrio diazotrophicus | reverse complement strand
GCGTTTCGCGGTGGCCGATCGGACGTCACGCCTTCTCAACCTCGTCTCTCTTCCTTCCCGTTTCACCCCTTCGGCCGTCACCGGGTACGCCCACGCCGTCCCGGCAACGGAGGGCGCCTCAGCTCGGCACCGAGAGCCCCTCGGTGATCCCCAGCGGGCGCCCGTCGGCGGTGATCAGCGAGCCGCTCAGCTTGCCGTCGGCGAGCTGGAAGCGCACGTCCATGTTGGTGGCCTGACGTGACACCTTCATCAGCCAGTCGATGCAGCGGTCGGCACTCTCGGGGTTGGCGTCGATCGCCTGGCCGGCCATCTGCTGGGCGGCGGCGATGCGCGAGACCCGCGCCATGGTCGCGGCGCCGATCACCCCGTTGCGCAATACCTGGTCGTTGTTGGCCAGCTCCTCCAGCTCTTTGGCCCGCGGGTGGTCGATCGCGACCGCGATGTTGCCCGAGCCGTCCTCGGTGAGGGTGGCCGGGGTGTCGGGGTTGATCCCCAGTTGTCCCATCAGCTCCTTCAGCCGGCTTTCGGCGATGCCGACCAACTGGTTGTAGTCGGTGATCAATGGCGGCAGTGAACCGTCGGCGCGCGCGGCGAAGGGGTTGCCGGTCTGTTCGGCGGCCGTCGTCCCCGCCGCGGCCCGCCGGTATCCCTCGCTGGAGATCGTCAGCCGGTCCGACGAGTCGGTGGTGGGGGTGGTCCCGCCGCTGGTCGGGGTGGCGGCCGTGGCTCGGGTCGACGGGAGCGGGGCGGTCGTGGTGTAGGCGGAGACGGGGTTGATCATGGCCTCTACTCCCTGCGGGATCGGAGTTCTCGTGAAGGAGAGAAACGCAAATTCGGGGCCAACGCGGTCGGACGGCGGAATGAGGGGTGGAACGGCCTTGCGGCGGCCAAGTGATGCCGCCGCCACGGCGCGGGAGGGTAACGGCTTGCCGGTCGGGCGCGCCCCTTCAAGCCGGTGGTAGACTCCCCTCTCCACCGAAGAAACCATCCCTGAAGAACAAGAGGACTCCCATGAGCGACCCGAAGATCGAGACCGTCACCGTGCGCGGCGGCTTCCACCACGACCCCACCACCCACGCCGTGGTCCCCCCCATCTACCAGACCACCTCCTATGCCTTCGACGACACCCAGCACGGCGCCGATCTCTTCGACCTGAAGGTTCCGGGCAACATCTACACGCGGATGATGAACCCCACCTGGGACGTGCTGGAGCAGCGGGTGGCGGCCCTCGAAGGGGGCGTGGCGGCACTGGCCACCGCCTCCGGCATGGCGGCGATCACCTACGCCATCCAGACCCTGGCCCAGGCCGGCGACAACATCGTCTCGGTCTCCACCCTCTACGGCGGCACCTACAACCTGTTCGCCCACACCCTGCCCAAGTACGGCATCGAGGTGCGCTTCGCCGACTACCGCGACCCCGCCGCCATCGCCGGGCTGATCGACGAGAAGACCCGCGCGGTGTTCTGCGAGTCGATCGGCAACCCGGCCGGCAACGTCACCGACGTGGCCGCCTTCGCCGAGGCGGCCCACGCCCACGGGGTGCCGCTGATCGTCGACAACACCGTGCCCACCCCCTACCTGTGGCGGCCGATCGAGCACGGCGCCGACATCGTCGTCCATGCGCTCACCAAGTACATGGGTGGCCACGGCAACAGCATCGGCGGGATCATCGTCGACTCCGGCGAGTTCCCGTGGGCCGAGCACCGCGCGCGCTTCCCGCAGCTGTGCGAGCCCGACGTCTCCTACCACGGGGTGAGCTACACCGAGACCTTCGGCGCCGCCGCCTTCATCGCCCGCGCGCGGGTGGTGCCGCTGCGCAACATGGGCGCGGCGCTCTCGCCGTTCAACGCCTTCCTCATCCTGCAGGGGCTGGAGACGCTGCACCTGCGCATGGAGCGCCACTGCGAGAACAGCCAGCAGGTGGCCGAATACCTCAAGGGCCACGAGCAGGTGGCGTGGGTCAACTACGCGGGGCTGGCCGACGACCCGCACAAGGCGCTGGCCGACCGGTACATGGGCGGCCGTGCCTCGGGCATCCTCAGCTTCGGCCTGAAGGGCGGGCGGGAGGCGGGCGTCAAGTTCATCGATGCCCTGGAGCTGATCCTGCGGCTGGTCAACATCGGCGACGTGCGCACGCTGGCCTGCCACCCGGCGACCACCACCCACCGCCAGCTCAACGCCGAAGAGCTGGCCCGCGCCGGGGTGAGCGAGGAGCTGGTGCGCCTCTCCATCGGCATCGAGCATGTAGACGACATCATCGCCGACATCGCCCAGGCGCTGGAAAAGGCGAAGTAACGCCCGCGCCTGACGTCCCTTCCAGTACCTTCCCACCCTCTCGTTCCCACGCTCCGCGTGGGAACGTTCACGTCCTCCACCGCCCGGCAGGTGGACGATGCCCGCGCGACGCTCCGCGTCGCACTCCCGCGGTGTGTGTTTGGCCCATTTCCCACCGATGAAACGACGCGGAGCGTCGCCCATCCGCCGCGCTTCGCTCAAGCGCCCGTTCGGGTTACCACGCGGAGCGTGGTAACCAGGATAACCCGAACAGCGTCGGTCCTATTTCAACGGCAGATGGACGTCGGTCACCAGCTCATGCTCCTCGACGAACGGCATCAGCGTGCGGTAGTGGAAGAACACCGGAAAGTCCCTCAGCTCCTCGCCGCTCCGCGGCAGCCACTGGCGGAACAGGTAGTAGACCGTCTCATCCACCCGGTCGAGGGAGCCGAGGTGGCGGACCACCGCGCAGCGGCCGGCGGGGATCGCCTTGTTGACCACCCCCTGGGGGTTCTCCGCCACCGGCGAGCGCACCGCGCCGCAGATGTCGAAGCGGAACTGCTCCGGCGCGACGTTCGCCGGGTCGTCGTAGGGGATGCCGAAGGTGTCGCGCTGGTTTACCGGCGAACGGCCACTGCTCTTCCGCCAATCGATGAAGGTGCGCACCGAATCGTGGACCCGCTCGGGGGAGCCGCGGTGCTCCAGCACGGCCACCGGGGTCTCGGGAAAGTGGATGATCTCGACCTGCATGGGGGTACTCCTCTCAAGGGTGGGGCGTCGCAACCGCTGGTTCCACGGTGTCCACGCCGGTTCTTTACGGAACCGGGAGGGGGTCAGGCCGTACTGCTGCTTGAAGGCGCGGGAGAACGACTCCGGATTCTCGAAGCCGGCATCCAGGGCGATATCGATGATCCGCGCCTCCTCGAAGACCAGCCGGTAGCAGGCGCGTTGCAAGCGCAACCCCTGCACGTAGCGGGCGACGTTGGTGCCGACGTAGGCGGAGAACTGGCGATGGAAGTGGAACTTGGAAAAGCCCGCCACCGCCGCCAACTGCTCCACCGTCAGCGCCTCGCCGAGGTGCCGCTCGATGTGATCGAGCACCCGCTCGAAGCGCCCCTGATACCTGCTCGTGCTGTCGTTCATGGCCTCCCCTCTCGGTGGACGCCACTTTGCCCGAGCGGGGCGCCTGGTTCCTGACCGGGATTGCGGATTGTGCGCTTTGCCGGAGAACCGCGAGGGGTACCACAGGCCGGCGCGTCCGGCCACCGTAGGAGCGGCCCCAAGGCCGCGATCGGTGCGGAGTGAAGGCGTTTCGGTTCGGCAGGCCGTATCGTAGGTCGGGGCTACCGCCCCGACAGAACGGAAGCGGCATGGTAAGCGTATCGCCGCATCTTCCGAACCAGCCGTTCCGCGCGGATCGTCGCGAAATCAGGCCGCGGCGCCCCCGTTCCCATCGCCGCGGTAGCGACGACCGGGTGGCGACGAAGGTCGGATCGATGGCACCAATCGGCGTGACTTACCCCAACGCTTGGGCGAGCACTTCGGCCAGGTGCAGCGCCGGTCGCCCGGCGCCTTCGCGCATCTGGTGACGGCAGGAGAAGCCGTTGGCGAGGATCTCGGCGTCGGGGTTTTCGCGCAGCTTGGGCAGCAGCGCCTGTTCGGCCATGGCGTCGGCGAGATCGGCGTGTTCGGCCTCCACGCCGAAGCTGCCGGCACCGCCGCAGCAGGAGGCCTCGATCAGTTCGAACCGCAGGCCGGGAATCAGCTTCAGCGCCTTGCGCATCGACTTCATGGCACCCACCGCCTTTTCGTGGCAGTGGCCGTGCACCAGCAGCGGCGGGGCGTCGTCGGGGCGCTTTTTCAGGGGTAGACGCAGGCGCTTGGCGGTCTGTTCGCGGGCGATGAACTCCTCGAACAGCTGGGCCCGCTCCGCGACCTGCCGGGCCGGCTCGCCGAGACCGAGGGCGAGGTGTTCGTCGCGCAGGGTGAGCAGGCAGGAGGGCTCCAGACCGACGATGGGCGTGCCCGCCGCGGCATGGGGGGCGAGGGCCGCCACCACCCGGCGCGCCTCGGCGCGCGCCTCCTCGACCAGCCCTTGGGAGAGCAGTGTGCGCCCGCAGCAGAGGGGGCGGCGCGGCTCGCCGTCGGTCGCATCGGGCTGGGCGACGGTGACGCTGTAGCCCCCGGCACCGAGGACGCGGATCGCCGCCTCGGCGTGGGCCGGGTTGAAGTGGCGGGTGAAGCTGTCGACGAACAGCACCACCGGGTGGCCGTCGGCGGGGGAGTCGAGGGCGGTGCCGCTGAAGGGCGCGGTGGCCGGCTCCGGCAGACGGCGGCGGGCAGCGATGCCGAGCAGCGCTTCGCCGAGCGGGGCGAGCAGCGGCAAGCGGTTGCGCAGGCGGATCAACGGGACGAGCCAGCGGTCGCGATGGAGGCGCTGCGGCAGCTCGGCGAAGAGACGGTCGCGACGCGAGAGGGGGTGCTCCTCGTTGCGCTGGGCGAGGTATTCGATCTTGATCCGCGCCATGTCCACCTCGTTCTCGCACTCCCGGCGGCACCCTTTGCAACTCACGCAGAGCTCCATTGCGCGGACCAGTTGCGGGTCGTCGAACGGCTGCTCGCCGAGCTGGCCGTTGAGCGCCGCCTTGAGCAGGCGCACCCGGCCGCCGGTGGCCAGTTCGGGGTCGTCGCTGACCCGGTAGCTGGGGCACATCACGCCGCGCTCCTTGGTCTCGCACCGGCGACTGTTGATGCACACCGCCACCGCCTTGGCGAAATTGCCGCCCTCCTTGGGGATGTCGGCGTAAGCGTCACCGAGGCCGGCGTTTTCGTAATCGGACCAGTCGAGGTGGAGTTTCATCGTGGGTTCCTCACAGCGCGGAATCCCGCTGGGATGCAAAACCGTTGCCACGGAGCGGGGGCGCCAGCGCACGCAGAATCAAGGGGTTGGCGCCGGCGATATGTGGCAATCGCGACAAGCCGCACGCCGCTCGTCGGTGACGTTTACATCGGGACCCGCCGCGGGTTAGGCTGCGCCCAGCGCCTCACGGCGTCCCCGTCCGCGGGAAGGGCCGCGCCCACCGATCGCCAACTCCATTCCATACGATACTCCGCCCGATATTCGCGGACCCGGGCCATTGGAGGGATTCGTATGTCCGAAGAACCGCGCCGCGACTGCAATTCGCCCCGTTTCCACGGCCACCTCAACCTGGAGCAGCAGCGCAAGCGCGCCAAGGAGCTGTTGAAGGGGGCGAAGAGCGGCGATCCCGAAGCCCTCGGGCGCCTCAACGCCTCCCTCGGCACCTTGCCCGATCCCCTCAAGCTGAGCGATGCCCAGCGGGTGGTGGCCCGCGAGTGCGGCTTCGCCTGCTGGCCGCGGCTCAAGCACCATATCGAGGCGATCGACTTCGCCCGCGACCACGTCGGCCGGGTGGGGGACCGCGACCTCCCCACCCTGCACATCCGTTGCGGTTCCGATATCCAGCAGGGACTGAAGAGCGCCGGTTTCACCGGTGAGTTCCTGGAGTTCTCCGACCCCTTCTGCATGGGACCGGTGCCGGCGCTGCCGCTGGAGGAGCACCTGCGCAGTCGCGCCCGTTACACCGCCGACGCCTTCGGCCTGAGCCCGACCGACGCGCTGGCCCGGCTGCGCCAGGGATACGGCGCGCTGGAGCGGCTCGACGGCTACCGCCGGATCGTCCTCTGGTTCGAGCACGACAGCTACGACCAGCTGATCCTCGCCTATCTGCTGATGCGTTTCGCCGAGCGTCCGCCGGCCGCGCAGGTGGAGCTGATCGCGGTGGACCACGTGCCGGGGGTGGAGCGCTTCATCGGCATCGGCCAGCTCTCGCCGGAGCTGCTCGGCTGGTTGTGGGGGAGGCGGGTGGCCGTCGGTGAGGCGCAGTTCCGCCTCGGTGAGCGGGTGTGGCGGGCGATTACCGACCCTTCGCCGGAGGCGTTGCACCGGATCGCCCGCGAGGGGACCCCGGCGGTGCCGATGATGGCGGCGGCGTTGGCGCGCCATCTGCGGGAGCTACCGGATTGGGCCGGCGGCCTGGGGCTCACCGAACGGCTTACCCTGGAGATCTGTCGCGAGTGGGGGGAGATCCCCTTGGGGCGCGCCTTCGCTGAGCTGATGGGCAAACGCGAGCCGCTGCCCTATCTGGGGGACGTGATGTTCTTCCGGGTGGTCCACGAGCTGGCGATGGGGCCGCGAGCGCTGGTGCGGATCGGGACGGCGCCGGAGGGGGAGCCGGAGTTTCGTGCGCCCTTCCAGCTTACCGACGACGGGGAGGCGGTATTGGCGGGGCGAGTCAACCGGCTCGATCTGGGGCCGCCGGTGCGTTGGGTTGGCGGGGTGAGGTGTCCCGCAGAGGAGGGGAGCTGGTGCTGGGATGGCGCGGCGGGATGTCCCCGTTGGCGGGCGCGGCAGCTCTCCCCCCGGTAGGAGCGGCCCCCAAGGCCGCGATGGTTCGAAGCGCCGCTCTTTCCGTATCCTGCGGAGGCCAACGGAGCGGGCGCCATCGCGGCCTGGGGCCGCTCCTACCGGGATCGCGGCAGGCGTATCCTCCAGAGGATGGTTCAAAAATCCACCAGGAGAACAACCATGGACCCCTTCCTGAAGGCGGCGATCGAAGAGGCGGAACGTGGGCTGGCGGAGGGTGGCATCCCCATCGGTTCGGTGCTGGTCCACGCCGGAAGGATCATCGGCCGTGGCCACAATCGGCGGATCCAGCAGGGAAGCGCCATCCTCCACGGGGAGATGGACGCCTTGGAGAGCGCCGGACGGCTGCCGGCGAAGGTCTACCGCGAGTCGGTGCTCTACACCACCCTATCCCCCTGCCCGATGTGCAGCGGGGCGATCCGTCTCTACGGCATCCCCAAGGTGGTGATCGGCGAGAACCGCACCTTCGTGGGCGACGAGGCGGTGCTGCGGAGCGGCGGCGTCGAGCTGGAGATCGTCCAGGACGCCACCTGCATCGAGCTGATGCACCGCTTCATCGCCGAGCATCCTGCGCTGTGGAACGAGGATATCGGCGTGGAGTAGCGGATTCCGGGTGGACGACCCGCTCACCGCTACTGCAGGTGGGGGTCCCCCCCCCCCCCGCTTCCAGGCCTTCGACGCGGCGGAACCGGCGCAACGCTTCGGGGTGGTGGTGGCGAGTGGACGGGGGCGGCATCCGGAACGGTTGGCGGAGACTTCCTGGCCGCTGCCTTCGTTCGACACGGCGGCCGCGGGCCGCCCTATAGGGCGCGCCGCGCGCGCCGTGCTCAACGAGGGCAGCGCTCGGGACGGGTGGCAGAGACTTTGCGGCCACGGGCTGCGCTTGGTCAGGCGAACAACGCCGCCACCTGCTCGACAAATGATTCGGAATGGGAGAGGAAGGGTGCGTGACCGGCGCCCGCCATCACCTCCAGGCGAGCGTGGGGGAGGGCGGCAACCAGGGCCTCCCCGGCGGCGGTCGGCACCAGGGTGTCGCGGTCGCCGAGCAGCACCAGCGTGGGGCAGTCGATGTGCGCCAGGGCGCCGCGCAGGTCCGCCTCGCGCAGGATGCGCAGGCCGCCGCGCAGCGCGGCGTGATCCGGTTCGCCATGCTCGAAGAGTCGCGCGCGCATCCGCCGCAACGCCTCCTGGCCGTTGTCGGAACCGCGGGTCTGCAGGGCGAGGAAACGGGTGAGGGTCGCCTTGTAACTGCGTTGGAGATCTTCCCAGAAGGCATCCAACACCTTCGGGTCCATGGCGTGGGGCCAGCCGCGGTCCTGGACGAAGCGCGGCGTGGCGCCCACCAGGATCAACCCGCCGACCCGCTCCGGGGCGAGCGCCGCGGCGGCCATCGCCACCATCCCGCCCAGCGACCAGCCGAGCCACACCGCACCGTCGGGGAGCGCCTCCAACAGCTCCTCGGCGAGCCGCCCCAGCTCGAACGCCGACTCGTCGGCGGGCGGCGCGCTGCGCCCGTGACCGGGGAGGTCCACCAGGGTCACCCGGCAGGTCGCGGCGAGCCGCTCGGCGCTCTCGCGCAGCAGCCCCGAGTGCATCCCCCAGCCGTGGAGCATCACCAGATCGGAACCTTCTCCGAAGGTTTCGATAAACAACTTTCGGTTGCTCATGGCTAGCGTGGATTCCATGCTTCCGGACGGCGAATAGTGCGGTTGCGACGGTCGACGATTCGATCCGGAAATTGGCTTCCCGCCAACTCCTCCCGATGGATGACGTGGCGGGTCCAGTGGGCGTGACGTTCCAGGCGGGTGGCGCGCCGCGCACCGCCATGGCTCGCCGAACGGGGCAGTACCACACCGACGCGCAAGGCGGGAAAGTCGTGGCGGAGCATCGCCAATACCGGCTCCAGGTCGGCGTCGTTGGAGCAGAGAACGACCTGGCCGCAGGCACCTTGCGCAGCATCGCGGTACATGTGAAGGCCGATATTCACGTCGGTCTGTTTCTCTTCCATGACCTGGACCGTCACCCTGCCCCGCGCGGGCTCATCGAGCAATACCCCGGTGGTGGTCGCCTTGGAGTGGAATCCCTTGATGATCTCTACTTGGCCACCGACCCGCAAGGCTCGATGGTAGTGAGCCTGTCGTTGCTCGGAACGGGGATCACTGGCGAGGCTGCCGAGAATTGGAGCGGTGAAATACTTGACCCGCACCAGTCGAGAGTCAGGAGATGCAGAACGAAGGATGTGGTCGACAAACAAACGGTACAGATCGAGCCATTTGTAGGGACTCTTGGTCAGCAGGGAGTAGAAGAGGTTGTATCCATCCACGTAGACGATCGTGCGCATTCCCTTGGCCCAACAATGAAGAAGCCGCCAAAAAGGCGGCTTCTTCGCCCCAAACCAGACGCGGAGCCGCGTGCGATAAGGGGGGGGTTGGGTGAAATTGTAGGCCGCCCCGATGAAAAACACAACCACAAGTTGTGTCACTCGATGCGGCTCATGCTCTCACAAATTGACGCTTGTTATCGAGCACTTTCCGTAGATAGCGCTGGGTCTCTGCTGGCATCTTGGCCTGGAGCCGTTGGTAGACCGCCGCGGGGGCGAGGCGATTGATCTGGTCGAAGGCCTGGCTCCGATCGCTGGAGAAGCTGCGGTAGACGTTGCCTATGCCGCCGTTGTAGGCGGCGATGGCACAGTACTCGCGGGAGACCGGGTCACTCACCTTTTTCAAGTAGTTGTCGTCGAGCAGTTGCAGGTAGGCGCTGCCCAGCTCGATGTTGCGCTCCGGGTCGAACAGCTCATCGCGGCTCGGGGTGCCGCTCGTACCGAGGTGGCGCAGCGCGTCGCGGCCGGCGGTGGTGGGGACGATCTGCATCAGGCCGAAGGCGGGTACGGCGCTCACCGCGAAGGGGTTGAAGTCGCTCTCGGTCTTGATGATGGCGTTGATCAGGTTGGCGCTGACGTCGAACCGCTGGGCATAGCGCTGGACCAGCGGCTGGTACTTGGCGGCGCGCACCTGGAGGTGGTCGGAGACCATCCGGATCTCCACGTAGCGTGCCGCCTTCGTCCCGTTGGGGGTATCCACGTTGCGGGTCTGCAGCCGGTTGGCGATCAGCCAGTCGGCGAAGCGGTTTGCGCGCCAGGGGTAGAGCACCGCCTTGCCCTCGTGATCCAGCACCTCGTCGGCCAGGTAGGGACGCCCGCTGAGACGCACCTCGCCGGCGCTGAACAGATCCACCGCGCGCGGATCACCGGGGGTGAGCAGGGTGGTGACGATGGCATTCTTCAGACTCTCGGTCGGATTGCCCTGATCGAGGGTCTCCACCCGCACGGTGCCGCTGTCGAAGTCCACCAGGGCGCGGCTGAGGTAGTTCTGGGTGTACTTGACGTACTGGGTGGGGGTCGGCGTGCGCGCCTCCTGTTCGCCCCACTCCCCCTTCACCAGCTTGGCGAGGGCGCGCAACGCCTGACGCAGCTCCTTGAGATCGCTCACCAGCCGGGTCGGATTGGTGGCGTACTGGGTCGCCTTGCGCTTGGCGAACCCCTCCAGCGCCGCCCGCGGGCTGCCGGAGGTGGCGAGGCTCGCCACCTCCCGCGGCAACGCCTCCTTGCACCCCGACGTGATGGCCGCGATCGCGGCCATCACGAATGTGAGAAAAGAACGCTTGGTAAACATGGGCCCAATCATCCAGCGGGGAACGATGGGTTTCAAGCGCTTCCCCTACCCGCCCTATGGTTGACACCCCTGCCACGGTTCCGTATCACAATGGCGAGAGCCAGCCATCGCGGAGATCTCTCCCTTGCTTTGTGCCCGCTGCGTTTCCTCTCCGCGAACGCTGCGTGAAATCTTCAACCCCCAACGAGGTCGACCCGCCATGAAAGTGATCGCCGGACTCAGCCTGGTGCCGCTCGGCACCCCCCTCTCGCTCTCCCCCTACGTCGCCGCGGTGGAGGATCTGCTCGCCGAGCGCGGCCTCACCTTCACCCTCCACGCCACCGGCACCGATATCGAAGGGGAGTGGGACGAGGTGATGGACGCGGTGAAGGCGGCCCATCAGAAGATCCACGACCTGGGCGCGCCGCGCATCCAAACCCACCTTTCGCTCTCCACCCGCACCGACCGCGCCCAGACCATGAACGATCGCATCGAGTCGGTGGCGGCGAAGCGCACGTGAACCGGGTCGTGCTGATCACCGGCGCCGCCCACCGCATCGGCGCCACCATCGCCCGCATGCTGCATGCCGATGGCTGCAACATCGCGCTCCACTACCGCAGCTCGGCGGCCGGCGCCGAGCGGCTCGCCGCCGAGCTGAATGGCTACCGCGCCGACAGCATCTCGCTGCACCAGGGGGATCTGCTGGAGCTGGCCCGCCTGGCGCCGCTGGTGGAGGAGGTGGTGGCCCGCTGGGGGCGGCTCGACGTGCTGGTCAACAACGCCTCCACCTTCTATCCGACCGCGGTGGGGACGGTGACCGAGACCCAGTGGGAAGACCTGATGGGTTCCAACCTGCGCGCCCCCTTCTTCCTCGCCCAGGCCGCCGCGCCGCATCTGGCGGAGCACCACGGTTGCATCGTCAACCTGGTGGACATCCACGCCGAACGGCCGATGAAGGACCACCCGGTCTACTCCATGGCCAAGGCGGGCAAGGCGATGCTGACCAAGGCGCTGGCGAAGGAGCTGGCCCCGGAGGTGCGGGTCAACGGCGTCGCCCCCGGTGCGATCCTCTGGCCGGAGAACGAGATGAGCGACGAGACCCGCGGCAAGATCCTGGAGCGGATCGCCCTGGGACGGAAGGGGGAGCCGGAGGACATCGCCCGCGCGGTACGCTTCTTCGTCCTCGACGCACCCTACGTCACCGGCCAGATCCTGGCGGTGGACGGTGGGCGCTCGCTCAACCTGTGAGCCTTTCTCTGGCTACGGATGAAAAACGCAGAGGACGCAAAGACGCGGAGGGCGCAGAGAAGACGATTTGTTGCTCCGACGCCCGAAGTGGGGTGAGCGGTACGCGCCCGAGTCTCCGTCGATTCCGAGCCTTGCACCTCACCCGCCTGTAAACAAAGATGTTACACTTCATCGATGATACGGAGCTTCATCCATAAAGGGCTGAAAGAACTTTTTCTCACCGGAAAGAGCGCGAAGGTTCGAGGAGAACTCCGTGACCGCTGTATGCGCCGGTTGGATGCACTTGACCATGCAGCCGAACTCGATTCCCTGAAGGTTCCCGGATTCGACTTTCACCCACTGCTCGGCAAACCACAGCGCTACAGCATCCACGTCAACGGACCGTTTTGCATCACCTTCGAGTGGCGGGAAGGAGAGGCATGGCGGGTCGATCTGGAGAACTACCATTGAGCACTTGCACTTCTCACGAAGAGATTCTGAACTCGCGCCCGAAGCGAGCGCCCACTCACCCCGGCGCACTGATCCGGGAGGATGTGCTACCCGATCTGGGAATCAGCGTGAGCGAGTTCGCCCGCAAGCTGGGCGTCTCACGCCAGACCCTTCATCGCATCCTCGCCGAAACCCACGGCGTCTCCCCCGAGATGGCGTTGCGGCTCGGCCGCTTCCTCGGCAACGGCCCCGACCTCTGGCTCGCCATGCAGCAGGCCTACGACCTTTGGCGGGTAGAGCGGGACAAGCGAGAGGAGCTGGAACGGATCGAGCGCTATCGCGCCGCCTGAGTTATAATTTCCGACCATCATGCTAGGGGTGCCCGAGCGGGCTGAGAGAGACCCTTCGAACCTGATCCGGCCCATACCGGCGTAGGGAAGCATCGAAGCCCCTCTCTTCTCTCCCGTTCCCCGCCCTCCCCCTCTTCCACACTCGGAATGGGCGGCTTTGCGCCCATTCCGCAAGGGTTTTCCTCCATGAGCGCCATCCCCCAAGAGTTCCTCACCAAGACCGCCCGCCTCTCCGCCGAGGTGACCCAGCCCTTCCCCAAGTCGGAGAAGATCTACGTCGAGGGCTCGCGCGCCGATCTCCAAGTGCCGATGCGCGTGGTGACCCAGGACGCCACCGGCACCCACGACGGCGAGGAGGAGAACCCGCCGGTCTATATCTACGACACCTCCGGCCCCTACACCGATCCGAGCGCCGAGATCGACCTGCTGAAGGGCCTCCCCGCCCTGCGCGAGCAGTGGATCGAGGAGCGCGGCGACAGCGAGCCGCTCGCCGGCCCCACCTCCGAATTCGGCGCCGCCCGCCAGAACGACCCGGCGCTGGCCCACCTGCGCTTCGAGCACATCCGCACCCCGCGCCGCGCCAAGGCCGGTGCCAACGTCACCCAGATGCACTACGCACGACAGGGGATCGTCACCCCGGAGATGGAGTTCGTGGCGATCCGCGAGAACCTGAAACTCCAGGAGATGCGCGAAGACCCGCGCTACGCCAAGCTGCTGCGCCAGCACGCCGGCAAGCCCTTCGGCGCCGCCATCCCGGAGGAGATCACCCCGGAGTTCGTGCGCGCCGAGATCGCCGCCGGCCGCGCCATCCTGCCGGCCAACATCAACCACCCCGAACTGGAGCCGATGATCATCGGGCGCAACTTCCGCACCAAGATCAACACCAACATCGGCAACTCGGCGGTCACCTCCTCGATAGAGGAGGAGGTGGAGAAGATGGTCTGGTCCGCCCGTTGGGGCGGCGACACGCTGATGGACCTCTCCACCGGCAAAAACATCCACGAGACCCGCGAGTGGATCCTGCGCAACTCCCCCATGCCGATCGGCACCGTGCCGATCTACCAGGCCCTGGAGAAGGTCGACGGCAAGGCCGAGGCGCTCACCTGGGAGATCTTCCGCGACACCCTGATCGAGCAGGCCGAGCAGGGGGTGGACTACTTCACCATCCATGCCGGCGTGCTGCTGCGCTACGTGCCGCTCACCGCCGAGCGGGTCACCGGTATCGTCTCCCGCGGCGGCTCGATCCTCGCCAAGTGGTGCCTCGCCCACCACCAGGAGAACTTCCTCTACACCCACTTCGCCGAGATCTGCGAGATCATGAAGGCCTACGACGTCGCCTTCTCGCTGGGCGACGGCCTGCGCCCCGGCTCGCTGGCGGACGCCAACGATGCCGCCCAGTTCGCCGAGCTGGAGACCCTCGGCGAGTTGACCAAGATCGCCTGGGAGCACGACTGCCAGGTGATGATCGAGGGCCCCGGCCACGTGCCGCTGCATAGGATCGAGGAGAACGTCACCAAGGAGCTGGAGGAGTGCTTCGAGGCCCCCTTCTACACCCTCGGCCCGATCGTCACCGACATCGCCCCCGGCTACGACCACATCACCTCCACCGTCGGCGCCGCCAACATCGGCTGGTACGGCACCGCCATGCTCTGCTACGTCACCCCCAAGGAGCACCTCGGCCTGCCCAACAAGGAGGACGTGCGGGTCGGCATCATCAGCTACAAGATCGCCGCCCACGCCGCCGATCTGGCCAAGGGCTTCCCCGGCACGCAGATCCAGGACAACGCCATGTCCAAGGCACGCTTCGAGTTCCGCTGGCACGACCAGTTCGCGCTGAGCTTCGACCCGGAACGGGCGATCGAGTACCACGACGAGACGCTCCCCGCCCAGGCCCACAAGGTGGCCCACTTCTGCTCCATGTGCGGCCCCCACTTCTGCTCGATGAAGATCACCCAGGAGGTGCGCGACTATGCGCGCCAGGGGATGGCGGAGAAGTCGGTGGAGTTCGTCGAGGGCGGGGCGCAGATCTACAAGGAGGCGTGATCCGCGGCTGAACGTCCCGCCTCCCCCCCGGACGATGAAGGTTGGGTAGGGTGTGCCGACGACAGGAGGCGCACCGGTCGGAGAGCGGTGCGCCTCGTCCCTCGGCACACCCTACGTTCCCGCTGACCGCTTTTCAGCGACCTTCATTGCCTTTTCGGGCTACCCCACCTCCCCGGGAAACTGGCGCGCACTTGCCGCCGCTGCTAGCCTATGCGCAGGCATATGCCGCATTGGGACCACCCGTCCATGAGCACCGAACGCCACGTCAGCCTGTTCCGCAACGGCCGCAACCAAGCGGTGCGCATCCCTCGGGAGTTCGAACTGCCGGGCAGTGAGGCGTTGATGCACAAGGAGGGCGACCGCTTGGTGATCGAACCGCTGCCGGCCAACTCCCTGCTCGCCCTGCTCGCCCAGTGGGAGCCCCTCGACGAGCCCTTCCCCGACATCGACGACGACCTTCCCGCCCTCGATGAGGTGGAGTTGTGAGCGGCCCCCGCTACCTGCTCGACACCAACATCCTCTCCGACCTGATCCGCCACCCGCACGGCCCGTGCGCCCGACACATCGCCGAGGTCACCGAAGCGGCGATCTGCACCAGCATCGTCGTCGCCTGCGAGTTGCGTTACGGCGTACTCAAACGTGGCTCCAAAACGCTGTCGAACCGCGTCGATCAGCTCCTGCAAAGCATCGAAACCCTTCCCCTGGACGAAGGCGTGGAGCCCCATTACGCCGAAATCCGCCACCACCTCACCCGCGCCGGTACACCGATCGGCCCCAACGACCTGCTGATCGCCGCCCACGCCCGTTCCCGCGGACTGACCGTGGTCACGGCAAACCTCGGTGAATTCGGACGGGTGCCGGCACTTTCAGTGGAAAACTGGTTGGAATAACGTGCTGATCGACCTGCTGCAGCTCGAACCACCGGAGGGAACGGGAAGCGGAGATTGCCGCCGCCTGTTCCACGGCCGCGGCCACGCCTACCCCGGCCTTGAGCACATCAACGTCGACTGGCTGCCACCGGTGGCGCTGATCACCCTCTACCGCGAAGAAGCGCGCGAGCGGGTGGCCGAACTGGCCGACGCACTGCTGGCGCGCTTGCCCGCCTGCCGCTCGGTGCAGGTGCAGTACCGCTGCCGCCACAAGGCGCCGGTGGAGCGGCTGCGGGGCGAAGTGATAGAAGAGTTCGTCGTCGAGGAGGATGGCCTGAAGTACGCCATCCGCCTCGGCCCCACCCAGAACAGCGGCCTCTTTCTCGACATGCGCAGCGGCCGCCGCTGGGTGCGCGAGAACGCCGCGGGGAAGCGGGTGCTCAACCTGTTTGCCTACACCTGCGCCTTCTCGGTGGCGGCGATCGCCGGCGATGCGGCGGGGGTGGTCAATTTCGACCTGAGTAAGGCGGCGCTGGCCCGCGGCCGGGAGAACCACCGCCTCAACGGTCACGATCTCGGCCGGGTCCGTTTCGAAGGGGTCGACATCCTCAAGTCCTTCTCGCGCATCCGCAAGCACGGCCCCTACGACCTGCTGATCTGCGATCCGCCGCGGCTGCAAAGAGGGAGCGTCGATATCCGCCGTGACTACCCCAAGATTCTCCGCCGCCTCGCACATTTCATGGCGTCGCAAAGCCGCCTGTTGCTCTGCCTCAACGCTCCGGATCTGGATGATGCGTTCCTGCTGGATACCATGGCGACGGAGTGTCCTGACTACCGAATCGTCGAACGGTTACCCACTCCCGAGATATTCCGCGAGGCGATGCCGGAAAGAGGGCTGAAGGTGATGTCGTTCAAACGGGAAGATGAATAGGGGCACCGTTGCCGGCCCGCGCCATGTGTCGGCGTATACGGATCGAAATGCCACTCCCTAGCGGCTTAACGTCTCGCTGCGCAGCAACCGTTCGGGTCCGCGGCTACCACCGCTACCTTTTGCCGATTTCCATTCAGTCCAGTTTTCCCGCTCATAAAACTCGACATCAAGTTTTTCGACCCCCGTTGCCTGAAGGATCGACTGCAGGGTATTGAGATATCGGTCCTGAACGGATTCGCCCAACGCGCCGTAGACATAGAATTTAGGCGGAGTCTTGAACACAAGGCCCCGTGCACCCGAACGACAAAAGATGGGGGAGTGCCCCGGCCTGGATTTCGAGTTCTTGGGGATTTCATGCCGTTGTAGAAACAGATGCCGGATCTTGACGCACTCTACGCGATCCATTGCCGTTGGTATGCCATACAGCACGACGACAACGGCATACGGGAGGAGGGAAGGGCGAGATGCGCCGATCGCAATGCCGATACCTACGACGATGGCAACTACCGCAAACGCAATGCGCCAACGTTTTTTCACCGCTAACACCTCCAATTCATCGAGTACGGCTCATCCCTGAGCGCGCCATCGACTACACCGCCCTTCCGGCGGCCGTCGCCTCCGTTACCTCGATCAGCTTGCCACTTTTACAGTCGTAGATGTAGCCGTAGATGGGGATGTCCGACGGGACCATCGAGTTGCCGCGAATCCGCTGCACGTCCTCGACCACGCTGCGCGCGTTGTCGCTGATGGTCAGCCAGTTGAGGTATTTGCCGTCGCTGGTGCCGCCGCCGGCATTGCTGTCGTGCCAACCGGTTGCGTCCACCGTGGCCGTCTTCAGGCTGCCCGCCAGCAACTCGCCCAACGGAGTGGTATCGTTGGCGCTCATCGACCCACGCCAACGACCGCTCGATCAACCATGTCCCGACAAACCCTGCTGACCTTCGCCGAATCCCCCTTCTTCCCCAACTTCTCCGCCCTCTATGCCCGTCTCGGCATCGCGGAGACGCGGGTGAGCAACTCGCGCAAGGCGCTGGCTCAGGTGAAGAAGACACCGCCCGACTGGATCGTCGCCGAGTTCATCTACGCCTGGGCCAACAACTACGCCAGCAACCACATCGGCAACCTCGACGTGCTGCTGATCAGCCTGCCCAAGTTCGCCCCGGCGAGCCGGGTGATCGTGCTGGCGAAAAAGGAGGAGATGGCCTACGCCCAGCAGTTGCGCGAGACCTATCCGTTTGCCGCGTTGCTGCAGTTGCCGGTGAACGAAGAGGAGATGGAGGCGGTGCTGCGCGAGCTGGCGTGATCCGCGCCGCTCACGCCGTGTACACTGCGCGCCATGCTCACCAAGATCCTCATCACCCTGCTGGTCATCGTCGGCGCCGCGGTCACCCTGCGCAACCGCATGGAGGGGCGGCCGGGCGTCCGCGAGGCGGCGCGCGCCGAGCGGCCGAAGCCGCCACTCCACCTGCGGCTGCTCCCCTACGGACTGGTGCTGAGCGCGCTGGCGATCGGCGCCCTCTTCTACTGGATGGACTGGCAGGAGGCCCACCGGCTGTTCACCGTGCGGGTGACCAACACCCAAAACGGCGAGGTGCGCAGCTATCCGGTCTATCGCGACGACGTCCACGGCCGCAGCTTCCAGACGGTGGACGGGCGAGTGGTGGAGCTGGCCGACGTGGAACACATGGAGCTGCTCGCCAACGAGCCGTGAACCCCTCGATCAGGCTTGGGCATTGATAACGCGGAGGGCGCAGAGACGCAGAGAACGCAGAGAAGAGAATGCGAACTCGTTTTCTATCAGCACCCCTGGCAGCCTGTCGGGCTCGATCCCCCTAAGCCCGACAGGCTGCTAGACCTCGGCTCCGCAACCTCATTCAAAATTTCTTCTTTGCGTTCTCTGCGTCTCCGCGTCCTCCGCGTTTTTCACGAGCGCCCAACCATTGAACCCCCACCTCCACGCCGCCCTGCTGATCGTCGCCTCCGAGCTGATGTTCTCCACCATGGGCGCGGGGGTGAAGGTGGTCTCGGTCGCGCTGCCGCCGGAGGTGACGGTCTTCGTGCGCAACCTCTTCGGCCTGCTGGCGGTGGCGCCGCTGCTGCTCCACGCCGATCGCGGCAACTGGCGCACCGCGGTGCCCCACATCCATCTGCTGCGCGCGCTGGCCGGCCTGGGGGCGATGTACTGCTTCTTCTACGTGCTGGGTCGCATCGCGCTGGCCGACGCGGTGCTGCTCAAGCTCACCGCGCCGGTGTTCCTGCCGCTGGTGGCGCTGATCGGTCTCGGCGAGCGGCCGGCGGCCACCGCGCTGTGGGCGCTGCCGGTGGGGTTCGCGGGGGTGGCGTTGGTGCTCGGGCCGGGGCAGGCATTCTCCCACGCCGCGCTGGTGGGGCTGGCCGGCGGGCTCTTTGCCGCCATCGCCAAGACCACGGTGCGCCGCCTCGGCCGCTCGGAGCCGGCGGCGCGCATCGTCTTCTACTTCGCCGTCTTCGGCACCCTCGCCTCCAGTGTTCCCCTCGCCTGGAGCTGGCGCATGCCGACGGCGGCGGAGTGGGGCTGGCTGGCGCTGATCGCGCTGGCCGGGACGCTGGCCCAACTGCTGATGAGCCGCGGCTATGCGCTGGCCCCGGCGGCGCGGCTCGGGCCGTTCTCCTACTCGGTGGTGATCTTCTCGGCGCTCTACGGCTTCCTCTTCTGGGACGAAACCCCGACCCTCGCCTTCGCCGCCGGCGCGCTGCTCATCGCCGGCGCCGGGCTGCTGGCGTTGCGTCGGTAGGGTTCCGGAAACCATGGAGAGCGTGGGTGCGAGGCCGAGGCCATTGGGAAGTTTCGGATGACCTGGACACCACGCGGTTTCCGTTGGCGATGGTCATCGACCGTGAAGGGCATGAAGGGAAAACTCCCTTCCTCATCGCCGAGCCGGATTGGCGTGACGCAATCGAGGGAAGCACCTCGGCTCCCTGTAGGAGCGGCCCCGAGGCCGCGATCGGGGCGGAGTGGGGCGCCTCGCACGCATCGGCGGCAGGGGGGGGGACAGGGCGCCCGGCTTCCGCATCCTGCTCACGTCAAGTACCTACGTCCTTGTAGGCAATCGCGGCCTGAGGGCCGCTCCTACAGTCGGGGAATCCGCGCGCGCCAACACCGTACACCCCCCCGTCATGCCCTTCATGGTGAAACAGACCCTCTCAGCCCCCCCTCACCCCCGACTGACCTGGAACAGCCCCACCAGCTTGTAGAGCTTGCTCGCGGTATGGCGCACCTGGGAGGTCGCCTCCTGCAGTTCGGCGATGGAACGGGTCATCTGTTCGGTGGAGGCGGCCACCCCCTGGGTGTGGGCGCTCTGCGCCGCGGAACTCTCGCCGATGCGGTCGATGGTGGCGAACATCCTTCCGACGCTCTCCTCCAGCACGCTGTCGTCGGCCGCCGCCGCCTCCGCCTGGCGCAGCCCCTCGTCCACCTCCACCACCCCCCGCTCCATCACCGAGACCGCCTGGCGGGTGTCGTTCTGCACCCGCTGGATGCGCTCGGCAATGTCGTGGGTCGCCTCCGCGGTACGTGCCGCCAGACTACGCACCTCGTCGGCCACCACCGCGAAACCGCGCCCCTGGTCGCCGGCGCGGGCCGCCTCGATGGCCGCATTCAGCGCCAGCAGGTTGGTCTGCTCGGCCACCCCCTCGATCACCTCGACGATGGAGCCGATCTCCGCCGTGCGGGCATTGAGGTCCTGGATGGTGCGGGTGGCCGCGTCGATGGTGTCGCGGATCTTCGAGGTCTCCCGCTGTACCGTGCGGAACTGCTCGCGCGCCTGCTCCACCGCGCCGTCCATCGCGCCGCGCATCTGGTGGGCGGTGGAGGTGGCCGACTCGATCTCGCCGCGCTGCGCCTCGGCCCCCTCCAGCATCTGGCCGATGGAGCCGGAGACGTGGCCCGCCGCCTGCTGGGTCTCGCCGTTGCTGGCGAGCATGCGGTCGTTCACCTCGCGCACGCACTCCGCCACCTGGCGGATCTCGCCGACGGTGCCGTCGAGGTTGTCGAGGAAGCTGTTGATCCAGCGCCCCATCTCGCCGCTCTCGTCCTGGCGCAGGCGGTCGCGGTCGAGGCGCTGGGTGAGGTTGCCGCCCCCCTCGGCGATGGCGCGGATCACCTCGGTCATCTCGGTCAGCCGGGTGGCGAGTCGGTTGGTGCCGGCGTGATAGAAGATCGACGCCGCCGCCACGATCAGCCCGGCGGTGGTGACGTTGACCACCCACTCCGGCAGCCCGCCCAGCTGGAGCATCCCCCAGTGGACGCCCCACAGCCCGGCGACGCTGCCCAGGTAGAGCCCCATCAGCCGCACGTTGATCGAACGGCGGCGGTAGACCTCCTCCAGGTCCCCCTCGCACATCATCCCCCAGCGGTCGGCGGAGCCGGGGAGCTGGAAGGTGACCCCCTTGCCGATCACCGGGATGTGGCGGTAGTCGGAGTAGCCGGGGTAGGTGACGAAGAGGTTCTCGCCGTTGCGGATGGTCTCGCGCACGCCGGGGTGAAGCTGGCCGGTGGCCGGGTCGGTGAAGCGGATCTCGAACTCGGTGTGCTCGCGCACCCGCACCACCCCCCACCGGGTGTGGATCCCCTCCTTGAGGTTCTCGCCGTGGCTGAAGGTGTTGTCCTCGAAGCGCGAGCGGGAGAGCGCGGTGCCCGGCTGGATCGCGGGGTCGAAGCGCGACTCCACCATGAACAGGTAGTTGTCGCCGGACTCGGGGTAGACGTGGCCCGCCTCGCGCTGGATCAGGTCGCCGAGGACGTCGTTGGGCACCCGGCCGCAGAGCAGGCCGACCACCTCGCCCTGGTGGATCACCGGCTGGTGGAACATCAGGGTGACCGCGTCGTGGAAGCGCGAGCTGGAGCGGCCCAGGCGCAGGGTCAGCGGGTCGACGTAGGGGCCGTGGAGGAAGGGGGCACGCAACCCCGCCTCGAAGGCCTCCTTGGAGAAGACCGCGGCCCCCTCCCGGCCCGGCGCGGTGGAGCGCAGCACGCGGCCGTCGAGCCCCACCACGAAGAGTTCCGAGAAGTCCCGCGCCTGACCCAGTTTCTCCCGCAGCCGGGTGTCGCCGATCGCCGGCAGGTCGCGGGCGAGGGCCTCGGCCAGGGCGGCGAGATGCTCCCACTGCCCCTCCGCCCAGTGGGTGAGCAGCCGCACGCGGGTCGCCGCCACCCCCTCGAAGATCCGCTCCACCGTTGGATAGGTGTGACGGTTGAGGTGGGTGGACCAGCCCATCTTCAGCTTGCCGGTGGCCCCGAACAGGGGGAGCCAGCCGCGCTCGGCCGCGGAGAGGTTCATCGTCTCGCTCTTCAGCATGGGGAAGTTCCTTCCGTAAATAACAAGGGAGCGGGCCGCATACCGGCCCAACGGGGCGCAGGAATACCAGATATTTCTGACGTCTGCGTTAAGGTATGGGCAAGAGACGTGCCCAATTATCGGAATAGACGGGAATCAAGGGCTTGGGGTGAAACCCCCGAAAAGAAGTGGAGTGATTCGATCGGGAATGAACCGTTTTGGTGCGCGCGCACCAGAAAAATGCCTCTCCGTGGGGCGTAAAGTCAAATGACAATTAAAAAGCGGTTATTTTCAAATAACCTTGCGCAAAGTCGGTGCATTCGGATCGCAAGGACCCAATTCGTAAAGCCGCAGCTTGGTACTGCGCGGGAACTCCCGCCGGACCAGCGTCTTGAGCAGCTTCTTCAGCTTTCCCGGCTCCACCTCGAAGCGCTGCTCCTCGAAACCGCGCTCCACCACCAGCACCGTGCCACCCTCCAGGGGGGTCAGCAGCAGACAGCGGTCCCGCTTGTAGCTGCACAGCTCGATGCACTCGCCCTGATCAAGCGCTTGGAGGCGCTTGATCAGTATTGGTATGGCTTGTTGGAGATCGATCACGGAGTTGTTTGGGCTTGGGTGCTGGAAACGCGGAGGACGCAAAGACGCAGAGAACGCGGAGCAGAGAAAACGGTTCCGCTGGGAGTAGCTGCGAGCCCTAAGTTGAAGGGGCTCCCCAGAGGGCCCGCCATCCATCCCGAAGGCTGCCTCCGTTCACCACGGCGCGCACAGCGCGCCCTATAGGGCGGCCCGTGGCCGCCGTGTCAAACGAAAGCAGCGGCCTTCCCGCCAGGCACCCATCATCATAAACCCGCCCCCTTTGGCCTCACCAGTTGGGTAGGGTGTGCCGACGACAGGAGGCGCACCGGCTTCGGCGTGGTGCGCCTCCTACCGTCGGCACACCCTACCCTTGCTCGCCTTTTCCTCTCTGCGTCCTCCGCGTCTCTGCGCCCTCTGCGTTCCCTTCCAGAGCGTCGAAAACCGACTCAGGCCAACACCACCCCAGTCCCGCCAAGTCCGCAATATCCATTGGGATTTTTCGCCAGGTACTGCTGATGGTACGGCTCGGCGAAGTAGAACGGCGGTGCGTCGAGGATTTCGGTGGTGATCTCCCCCCGCCCGGCGGCACTCAGGGCGTACTGGTAACGCTCGCGGCTCGCCTCCGCCTGGAGTCGCTGATCGGCGCTGTGGACGTAGATACCGGAACGGTACTGGGTGCCCACGTCGTTGCCCTGGCGCATCCCCTGGGTCGGATCGTGGGACTCCCAGAAGAGCTGCAGCAGCCGGTCGTAGGGGACCTCGGCGGGGTCGAAGACCACCTGCACCACCTCGTTGTGGCCGGTCATCCCGCTGCACACCTCGTCGTAGGTGGGGTTGGGGGTGAAGCCGCCGGCATAACCCACCGCGGTCACCCACACCCCCTCCTCCTGCCAGAAACGGCGCTCCGCGCCCCAGAAGCAGCCCATGCCGAACAGCGCCCGCTCCAGGTGAGCGGGGTAGGGGCGCGCGAGCGGACGGCGATTGACGAAATGCTCGCCGATCCCGTCCATCGGCGCGCTACGGCCCGGCAGCGCCTGCTCGGGCCGCGGCAGGTCGGTCTTTTTGTTGAGAAACGGAAACATCGTCGCTCTCCCTTCGTTACTCGATACCCGTACAATAGCGCCCCAAGGCCGCAATTCCATGGGACAAAAAGTATGGAAGTTACCCGTCGCTCCCGCCTGCGCATCCGCTTGCAGAACGCGCTGTTCGTGGTGCTTTTCCTGGCGACGGTGGCGCTGCTCGCCTGGCTCAGCACCCGCTACGTGGTCACCGCGGACTGGACCGCCGGCGGGCGCAACACCCTCTCCGCCGAAAGCGCGGAGCTGCTCGCCACCCTCGACCAGCCGGTGGAGATCACCGCCTACGCCACCGAGGACCCGGTGCTGCGCGGCCGCATCCAGGAGCTGGTCAAACGCTACCAGCGGCACAAGGCGGACATCGCGCTGCACTTCGTCAACCCCGAGGCGGAGCCGGCGCGGGTCCGCGACCTGGGGATCACCGTGGACGGCGAGCTGGTGGTGGCCGTCGGCGACCGCGAGGAGCAGCTCCAGCAGCTCTCCGAACAGGCCCTGACCAACGCCCTGCAGCGCGCCGCCCGCGGCGGCGAGCGCTGGATGATCTTCGTCAGCGGCCACGGCGAGCGCGACCCCCTCGGCCAGGCCAACCACGACCTCGGCAAGTTCGGCGGCGAGATGGAGCGGCGCGGCTTCAAGCTGCGCACCCTCAACCTGGCCAAGGAGGGCACCGTCCCCGACAACACCACCGCCCTGGTGATCGCCGGCCCGCGCACCACCCTGCTGCCCGGCGAGGTGACCCTGATCGAGCGCTACGTCCGCGACGGCGGCAACCTGCTCTGGCTTGGCGACCCCGGCGACACCCTGCTGGGACTGCAACCCCTGGCCGACCGCCTCGGCATCAACTTCCTGCCCGGCACCGTGGTCGACGCCACCACCCAGCTCTTCGGCATCGACAACCCCTCCTTCGCCCTGGTCACCGACTACCTGCCCAACCCGATCACCGGCGAGTTCGAGCTGACCACGCTGTTCCCCCAGGCCGCGGCGCTGGATTTCGAGGCGCCCGAGGGGTGGGAAGGGGAGCCGATCCTGGAGACCCTGCCGCGCAGCTGGACCGAGACCGGCGAGCTGTCCGGCAACATCCGCTTCGACGAGGACCAGGGCGAGCGCTCCGGCCCGCTGACCCTCGGCATCAGCCTGACCCGCAGCCTCGACGGCGACGAGCCCAAGGACGGCGCCCCCGAAGAGGAGGGGGAGGGCGATGAGGGCAAGGGGGCCGAACAGCGGGTGGTGGTGATCGGCGACGGCGACTTCCTCTCCAACGCCTACCTGGGCAACGGCGGCAACCTCGACCTGGGGCTGGCGCTGTTCCAGTGGCTCGGCCACGACGATCGCTTCATCGCCATCCGCGCCAAGTCGGCGCCGGACCTCACCCTCACCCTGTCGGACAACGCCGTCATGGGGATCAGCGTGCTGTTCCTCTTCGCCCTGCCGCTGGGCCTGCTCGGCAGCGGGCTGTTCATCTGGTGGCGCCGCCGCAACCGCTGAGGGGCGGGAAATAGCAGCGATTCTGCATCGCTGAAGTCATTATCAACCGCAGATTAACGCAGATTGGCGCAGACTTTTTCCGTCTTGATCTGCGCCAATCTGCGTTAATCTGCGGTTCAATTCCGTGCTGGGAAAGCGATCACACCCAAACGAGTCCCCCGCCATGACCACCCGCTCACTGCTCAACCTGATCCTGCTCCTGGCGGTGGCGGTGCTCGCCACCGTCGCCGTGATGGAACCGGGCAAGCGCCCGCCGCCGGCCAACCCCACGGTGACCCCGCTGAAGGCGGCGGCGGTGAGCCGGCTGCGCATCGAACGGCCCGACCAGGAACCGGTGGTGCTGGAGCGGGCGGGGGAGGGGTGGCGGATGACCGCACCACGGCAGCTCCCGGCCAACGGCGTGCGCGCAGCCATGGTCAGCGGGGTGGCCGAGGCCGAAAGCCTGAGCCGGATCGCCGAGCCCGGCGCGCTGGCCCAATACCACCTCGATCCCCCCCGCGCCCGCCTCACCCTCGACGACCGCACCCTGCTGTTCGGCGACATCGACCCCCTCCACCAGCGCCGCTACCTGCTGGTCGACGGGCAGATCCACCTCATCGCCGACACCGTCTACCCGCTGCTCAACCGCGACTGGAGCTACTTCGTCGACCCCGCCCTGCTCCCCGGAGAGGCGAAGATCGAGGCGATCGAGTTAACCGATGGCACCACCGTGCATCACAACGACCAGGACTGGCGCATCGATCCCGAACCGGCAGGCCTCTCCGCGGACGCGGCGATGACCCTGGTCGACGCCTGGCGCTTCGGCAAGGCGCTGGAAGTGAACGCCTACTCCACCGATGAGAAGGACGAAGAAAAGGAAGCGGCGACCGTCACCCTGACCGACGGCACCACCGCCCGCTTCCTGATCCTCCAGCGCACCCCGGAACTGACCCTCGCCCGCCCCGATCTGGGCATCGTCTACCGCATGGCCGACGACGGCCGCGCCCTGCTCACCCTGCGCCCCGCCGCCGGGGAGGGGAACTGATGCCCGAACTGCCGGAGGTGGAGACCACCCGCCGCGGCATCGCCCCCCACCTGGAGGGGCACACCGTGGCCGGGGTCGACATCCGCCAGCGCAAGCTGCGCCGGCCGATCCCGCAGGAATTCGCCGCCGAGCTGACCGGCCAGCGGATCGAGGCGGTGGAGCGGCGGGCCAAATACCTGCTGCTGCGCACCGCCGGTGGCAGCGCGATCCTCCACCTCGGCATGTCCGGCAGCCTGCGGCTGGTGGAGCCGGGCGCGCCGCCCGACCGCCACGACCACGTTGATATCCGCATCGCCGACGGCCGCACCCTGCGCTACACCGACCCCCGCCGCTTCGGCCTGGTGCTGTGGACCCGCGACGACCCGCTGGGACACCCACTGCTGGCCCCCCTCGGCCCCGAACCGCTCACCGATGCCTTCGACGGCGAACGGCTGTTCCGCCTCTCCCGCGGCCGCAAGGGCTCGGTGAAGGCGTTCATCATGGAGGGGAAGATCGTGGTCGGGGTGGGCAACATCTACGCCTCGGAGTCGCTGTTCCTCGCCGGCGTCGCCCCCCGCCGCGCCGCCGGGCGGGTCTCCCGCGAGCGCTACGACCGCCTCGCCGGGGCGATCAAGGCGGTCCTCGCCCGCTCCATCGAGGCCGGCGGCACCACGCTGCGCGACTTCGTCGGCGGCGACGGCAAACCGGGCTACTTCGCCCAGCAGCTCAACGTCTACGGCCGCGGCGGCGAACCCTGCCCCGCCTGCGGCGCCCTGATCCACAACGTCACCCTGGCCCAGCGCTCCACCTATTACTGTCCGCGGTGCCAGCGGTGACTAGCGCTGATTTGGCGCTCGTGTGAAACGCGGAGAACGCAAAGACGCAGAGAACGCGGAGAAGAAGATCTATTGCGAAGACAGATAGCCACATGAATCGTTGGGGAATTAGGAACCATCCACTGTGCGGCACGGCCCAGAAACAGCCCTCACATTTTCTTCTCTGCGTTCTCTGCGTCTTTGCGTTTCACGCCCATGCCCGCCAAGACCACCACTTGTGCGAGAATGAGCGGTTTCTGATATTGCAACGAGGGGCCGCGCCATGAGCGACAACACCTTCAAGTCCATCCCGATCACCTCCGCCGAGACCGACCTCGGCGCCGACATCGACCCCGACTTCCAGTCCGCCTGCGAGGACAAGGAGCCCTTCGCCCTGATGGTCCTCGGGGATATCATGGAGCCGGAGTTCGAAGAGGGCTCGATCATCGTCTGCGACTCCGCCCACCCGATCTTCAACGGGGCCTATGTGGTGGTGGAGTATGACAACGACTTCTGGTTCCGGCAGTATTTCGAGGAGAATGGGAAGAAGTATCTGAAGCCGCTCAATCCGGCGCATCCGGTGATTGAGATGGTCGGGCCGTTTGTGTTGAAGGGGGTGGTTTGGCAGAAGAACTACAAGCGGAAGATTACGAAGTACCTGTAAGGCGGCGTGTCGGTTTGCGGGGAGGCGCTGGCGGCGTTTGGCTTTCAGGGGGCGGTGATCCATTTCCCCTTCAGTTTGTTAGGCTATGGTAAAAGGCAATAATGCCGCGCCGTATAATTCTCATGGCCAACCGATAACTTATTGTTTTTCCGAGATCTGTTCTCGATTCCAAAAAGGGTGTTATGCGGCGGATATTCCAATCGGGAGGTTATGCGGCGAACCGGCGGTATAAGCCGCTAGAACGGCGTTAATGAATCTAATCGCAACCGATTGAACCGGGTCCTTTTTCCAGGCGGTGTCGGGATGTTATCGGGAATCGGCGGCGGATAATGCGTTGAATTGTAGTTAGC
>NZ_BAAHXB010000076.1:0-27538 GCF_054657215.1 Endothiovibrio diazotrophicus | reverse complement strand
CCTAAGGGCCGCTCCTACATTTCGGCCACCCGCCGACCGAACGCCTCCACCGCCGCCCAGTCGGTGAACTCGTGGACCCCGCGGGGATCGGTCGGGCCGTGGGTGAGCCACATGATCAGGCGGATCATCTGACGGTCGAAGAAGCCGCAGCGAGGATAGTCGAGCCGCCCGGCGAACACCGCCGACTCGCGGGGGTGCCAGGCGGTCCGGCGCAGGAACTTCTTCAGGTAGGGGTTGGTGTCGGGCCGGTTGCGGTTGGGCTTGCGCGCCGCCAGGCAGACGGAGAAGAAGGCGCTC
This sequence comes from Endothiovibrio diazotrophicus, assembly GCF_054657215.1. Lineage (NCBI taxonomy): Bacteria > Pseudomonadati > Pseudomonadota > Gammaproteobacteria > Chromatiales > Thioalkalispiraceae > Endothiovibrio > Endothiovibrio diazotrophicus. Next base: position 27,241 of record NZ_BAAHXB010000076.1, on the reverse strand, counting down.
GGCCGCTCGTCGAGCAGCCGTCGGTTGGCCTCGACCCACTGCGCGACGTTGGGCCGATGCTTGCCGTAGCGGATGCTCGCACCGACCACGATCTTGGCGAAGCCCGCCGCATCGGGCGGCTCACCGTCGTCGAACGAGTGCAGGGTCACCAGTTGACCGCCCGCCTCGATCACCGCGGCGAGCCGCCGGCAGATGGTGAGGGTGTGGCCGTCGACCGTGGAGTAGAGCAGCAGCACCCCGCCCATGGTCGCCTCACCGCCCGCCGATCAGCTCGATCGGATAGCCGTCGGGGTCTTCGACGAAGGCGATGATGGTGGTGCCGGCGTTCATCGGCCCCGCATCGCGGGTCACCTTGCCGCCGCGCGCGCGGATCTCCTCGACGGCACGGTGGACGTCATCCACCGCCAGGGCGATGTGGCCGAAGCCGCCGCCCAGCTCGTAGCGGTCGACACCCCAGTTGTAGGTGAGCTCGATCACCGCCTCGTCGCTCTCCTCGGCGTAGCCGACGAAGGCGAGGGTGAACTCGCCCGCCGGATACTCCTTGCGGCGTAGCAGGCGCATGCCGAGGACGTTGGTGTAGAAGTCGATGGAGCGATCCAGGTCGCCGACCCGGAGCATGGTGTGGAGAATGCGCATCGGAGGACTCCGTCCATCTGGATAGTTGGGGATGGGTGATTATCCGACGGACGGAGTCGGAATTCACCCCTCGCCGGGACGGCTACGGGTCAGCCACTCGGGCAGCTCGCGCTCGCCGGCGTTGTCGATGATGTACTGGCGGATCAACCGCCGCACCACCTGGGAGGCGGTCAGGTCGTGCTCCGCGCAGATGGTTTCGAAGATCTTCTTCTTGCGCGGGTCGATGAGCACGGTGAGACGGGCGGTGCGATTCTCCATGACGCGAATCATATGTTAATTAAATTACAATTGATACCCCATAGGGGGACCATATAATACACAGCCTCCTAGCCTCCCCTCCCCCCCGCCCGAGTCATCGCCATGATCGCCATCAAGGAAGCCTGGAACGCCGGCCTGCTGCGCCGGCAGCAGTGGTTGCCCAACCTCGTCTCCGGGGTCATCGTCGGGGTGGTCGCGCTGCCGCTGGCGATGGCCTTCGCCATCGCCTCCGGGGCGCAGCCCGAACAGGGGCTCTACACCGCGATCGTCGCCGGGCTGCTGGTCTCCACCTTCGGCGGTAGCCGGCTGCAGATCGCCGGCCCCACCGGGGCGTTCATCGTGATCCTCGCCGACGTCACCGCCCGCCACGGCATCGAGGGCTTGCAGATCGCCACCCTGATGGCGGGCGTCATCCTCATCCTGCTCGGCGTGGCGCGCCTCGGCTCGATCATCAAGTACATCCCCGATCCGGTGATCGTCGGCTTTACCGCGGGTATCGGCGTGATCATCTGGGTCGGCCAGTGGAAGGACTTCTTCGGCCTGCCGGCGGTCCACGGCGAGCACTTCCACCAGAAGCTGGTCGCGCTGCTCGCGGAGCTGCCGCAACTCCACGGGGCGACCACCGCGCTGGCCGTCGGCAGTCTCCTGCTGGTGCTGCTCACCCCGCGCATCCCCGGCCTGCGCAAGATCCCCGGCCCGCTGGTGGCGATGGTCGCGGCGACCACCGTCCAGGCGCTCTTCCACTTCCCCGGGGTGGCCACCATCGGCAGCGCCTTCGGCGGCATCCCCGGCGGCCTGCCCAGCTTCCACCTGCCGGGACTGTCGGTCGGGCGGATGATCGAGCTGATCGGCCCGGCCTTCACCATCGCCATGCTCGGGGCGATCGAGTCGCTGCTCTCGGCGGTGGTTGCCGACGGCATGGCCGGCACCAAGCACAACTCCAATCAGGAGCTGATCGGCCAGGGGCTGGCCAACGTCGCAGCGCCCTTGTTCGGCGGCTTCGCCGCCACCGGGGCGATCGCGCGCACCGCCACCAACATCCGCAATGGCGGCACCGGGCCGCTGGCCGGCATCACCCACTCGGTGACGCTGATCCTGATCGTGCTGTTCCTGGCGCCGCTGGCGGCCAACATCCCGCTGGCGGCGCTCTCGGCGATCCTCTTCGTGGTCGCCTACAACATGAGCGAGCTGCGCCACTTCGCGCGCATGGTGCGCCGGGCGCCGCGGGCCGACGTGGCGATCCTGCTGATCACCTTCACCCTCACCGTGTTCACCGATCTGGTGATGGCGGTGAACATCGGGGTGATCCTGGCCACCCTGGAGTTCATGCGGCGGATGGCCTCCACGGTGGAGGTGCAGTTGCTCACCGACGAGGACCTGGAACCGGAGCTGGTCTACGAGGGGCTGCGCCAACTGCCGCCGGGGGTGCTGGTCTACGCCATCGACGGCCCCTTCTTCTTCGGCGCGGCGGAGAACTTCGAGCAGGCCCTGGCCCACACCCGCACCGACCCGCGGCTGCTGGTGATCCGCCTCAAGCGGGTGCCGTTCATGGACATCACCGGATTGCAGACCCTGGAGGAGGTGATCGAGTCGATCCAGCGCCGCGGCATCACCGTGGTGCTGTGCGAGGCCAATCCACGGGTGAAGGCGAAGCTGGTGCGGGCGGGGGTCCTGCGGCTGATCGGCGATGGGCGCTACTTCGACGAGCTGGGCGAGGCGCTCAGCTGCTGCGAGGTGCTGGGCGAGGGGCTGCCGGTGAAGGACGAGGCGCCGGCGGTGGTCAGTACCTATGCCGAATCCACGACGAAGGGGACGCAGCCGTAGATCCAGCGCGGCGGAGGGAGGCGGTGACCGGAAGGCGCCTGCCATCCGTTTCGCGCGCTGCCTTCGTTCACCACGGCGCGCACAGCGCGCCCTATAGGGCGGCCTGCGGCCGCCGCGCCAAACGGAAGCAGTGATCGAAAAGCACCGGCCAACCGTCCCAAGCCGTGCGCCCGGCGGCGGCCGTCAAATCTCGCGGATCGCCGGCGCTACCTTGAGCACCTCCTCGATGGTGGTCAGCCCCTCCCCCACCTTGCGCGCGCCGGCCAGGCGCAGCGGGCGCATCCCGTCGTCGAAGGCGGCCTGGCGCAGCTCGGCCAGCTCGGTGTCCGGGCGGATGTGCGCGCGGACCACGCCGGTAACGATGAGCAACTCGTAGATACCGAGGCGGCCGAGAAAGCCGGTCTGGCGACACTCGTTGCACCCCACCGGCCGATAGATCCGCTCCGGGCGGTTGACCTTCCACGGCGCCACCAGGTCGGCCCACGCCTGCTCGTCAAGGGGTGCGATCGCCTTGCAGTGGGGGCAGAGACGGCGCACCAGCCGCTGGGCGAGCACCCCGCGCAGGGTCGCCTTGAGCAGGTAGGCGGGGACGCCGATCTCCAACAGCCGGGTGACCGCCGAGGCGGCGTCGTTGGTGTGCAGGGTGGAGAGCACCAGGTGGCCGGTGAGCGCCGCCTGCACCGCCATCTCGGCAGTCTCCGGGTCGCGGATCTCGCCGACCATGATGATGTCCGGGTCCTGGCGCATCAGGGTGCGCACGCCGGCGGCGAAGTCGAGCCCGATGTTGTGCTGCACCTGCATCTGGTTGAAGTCGGGGACCACGTTCTCGATCGGGTCCTCGACGGTGCAGACGTTGACCTCCTCGGTGGCCAGCTGGCGCAGGGTGGAGTAGAGGGTGGTGGTCTTGCCCGAGCCGGTGGGACCGGTGACCAGCACGATGCCGCCGCCCTGGGCGGTGAGCGCCTCCCACCCCGCCTGCTCGCGCGAAGAAAAACCGAGCTGGCCGTAGTCCTTGACCAGCACCTCGGGGTTGAAGATGCGCATCACCAGCTTCTCGCCGAAGGCGGTGGGCATGGTCGAGAGCCTGAGCTCGATCTCGGCGCCGTCGGGACTCTTGGTCTTGATCCGGCCGTCCTGGGGGCGGCGCTTCTCGGCCACGTCCATGCGCCCGAGGATCTTCAGCCGGCTGGTCACCGCCGGGGTGATCGAGGCGGGCAGCTGGTAGACCGCGTGCATCACCCCGTCGATGCGGAAGCGGATGCCGCACTGCTCGCGCCGCGGCTCCAGGTGGATGTCGCTGGCGCGCTGGGCGAAGGCGTACTGCAGCAGCCAGTCGACGATGCTCACCACGTGGCGGTCGTTGGCGTCGAGCTTGCCGGCGCGCCCCAGCTCGACCAGTTGCTCCAGATCGGAGAGGCCGGCCGGCCCCTGGCGCTCGGCGTGGTGGCGGGCCGCCTTGCGCACCGAGGCGCTCATGCCATAGAACTCGCCGAGGTAGCGGTTGAGGTCGGCGGGGTTGATCACCACCCGCTGGATCTCGCGGCGCAGGATCTGCGCCAGCTCCTTCACCCAGCCGCTGACGAAGGGCTCGGCGGTGGCCATCACCACCCGCTGGGCATCCACCTCCAGTGGAAGGATGCGGAAGCGCTGGGCGTAGGCCTGGGAGACCACCGTGGTGACCGCGCCGACGTCCACCTTGAGGGGGTCGACGTGGACCACCGGCAGGCCGGCATGGGCGCCCAGCCAGTCGGTGAGGAACTCCAGGTCGATGGCGGGATGGGGCGGCTTGGCGCTGACCCAGCCGCGGTTGGCGACGAGGATCAGCGGGTGGATCTCCAGCTTGTCGCCGGCATGCACCCGCGCCACCGTCGCCACCTGCTCGGCGGAGAGATGACCGTCGGCCACCAGCCCCTCCACCACCTCACCGACGCTCAGCCGGTGGTCCGGCTGCGCCGCGTTCGCTTTACTCACCTGCATCCCCCGATCATTTCCGCTGCCTTCGTCCGCATTCTAAACCGACGGGGCCCATTCAAGGAGCACAAGGCGGCGGTCGTCAGCCGGTGGTGAAGGCGGCGGGAGGGGGAGAGTCAGCGGGCGCGCAGTCGAGGCGGTCGACGCGCGCCAGGGGCGGGCCGTGGTGGAGCCATCGATGGAGTTGGTCGAGCGCCGCCGGGTCGCCGCAGGCGAGCACTTCGACGGCGCCGTCGGGGAGGTTGCGGGCGTGGCCGGTTAGCCCCAGCCGCCCGGCCTGCTCGCGGGTCGAGGCGCGGAACCAGACCCCCTGGACCCGCCCCTCCACCCGGCAGCACAGGCAGCCGCTCACGGCAGCCCGACGGTGGCGCGCTGGCCGGCACGCAGCGGCTGGTCGATGGTGAACTCCACCTCCACCGGGTAGAGGCCACTGCCCTCCGGCGGCTCCATGGCGACGGTACGCACCCACCCCTCATACTGCTCGCCGTCGACCTTCACCACCACCGCCATGCCGGGGGCGATGTTGGCGGCGCGGTCGGCCCCCACCGCCACTTGCACCGCCATCTTGTCGGCCTCGGCGAGGACCACCAGGGGGCGCGCCTGGAGGCGGCTGACCACCGTCTCCCCCACCTCCACCGGACGCGCCAGCACCCAGGCGTCGAAGGGGGCGGTGAGGCGGCTGCGCTCCAGGTCGACCGTCGCCAGGGTGTGCTCGGCGCGCGCCGACTCGAAGGTCGCCTCGGCGGCTGCCTGGCCGATCTTCGCCTTCTGCAGCTCGTGGTCGGAGAGGACGGTGCGGTCGTAGAGCTCCTCGGCCCGCTCCATCTCCCGTCGCGCCTCGTCGAGCGCCGCCTTGGCGCCGGCCACCGCCGCCGCGGCGCGGGCCTTGCGTGCCTCGAAGGGGCGGGCGTCGAGACGTACCAGCAGCGCCCCCTTGGCCACCCGCTGGCCGGCCACCGCCGGTGCCTCCACCACCACCCCGCTGACGGTGGTGGAGAGGACCAGCCGGGTCGACCACTGGAGCGCCCCGTCCACGTCGAAGGCGGCGGCGGGGGTCGCGGCAACCAGCCCGAGGATTCCGGCAGCGGCCATGGACAGGTATCTATTCATCATTGCGAGTCCTACGTGTTGGGCCAACGAACGAATAAGAAATGGACAGGATTTACAGGATTTTTCAGGATTTACAGGTCAGAAAATTTGAAGCGTATGGGTTTCGCGGAAACATCCAGACCATCGAATCTTTCAATTGAAGGAGGTTGATAGGGGCGTGGCGCTTAACGCCCCTTCCGACAATCATCGGTCATATAACAACCTGTAAATCCTGAAAAACCCTGTTAATCCTGTCCATTCTTCTCTTCTGCCGGCGTGGTAAGGGCATCCAGGCGCTCCCACGCCAAGGCGAGGCGGAAGTCGGTGCGTGCGCGCAGCAGCCGCGCCTCGCTGTCGCGGGTCATGGCATCGCCCAGGTCGGTCTTCACTTCCATCTCGTACAGCGCTCGGGAGCGATCCAGGTAGAGCTCGCGGTAGTCGGCCAGGGTCTGCGCCTCCTCGCGCTGCACGCGCAGGGTGGCGATCTCCTCCCACAGCCCACGCACCTCCTCGCGGATGCGATAACGGGCCTGCTCCAGCTCCGCCCGCAGCCCTTGCAGATCGGCGTGGGCGCGGGCGGCGTCGGCGTCCACCCGACCGCCGCTGTAGAGGGGCGCCTCCAGCACCAGCCCGGCGCGCAACGGGTCGCGGCTGCCCAGCTCGCGCGAGTAGCCGGCCGCCTCCACCTCGGCGCTGAGCACCGGCCGGTTGCCGGCCCGCGCCGCCCGCAGCCGCGCCTCGGCGGCCTCCACCCGGGCCCCCAGGGCGGCCAGCGCCGGGGCGTGTTCCAGCGCGGCGGCCAGCGCCACCTCCAGCTCCGGCGGGTCGCGATCGACCTGCGGCAGCTCCGGGCGGATCAGGTCGGCGGGCAGTTCGCCGGGACGTCCGAGGGCGAGGGCGAGGTGGGCGCGGGTCAGGCGCCGGTCGCCGTCATCGGCACGCACCTGACGGCGGATGGCCTGGAAGCGGCTATCCTGCTCCAGCACCTCCAGATCGGAGACCTGCCCCTGCTCGCGACGGTCGCGCAGCTTGTCGAGGGCAACGTACTGCACCGCCATCTCCTCGTTGTCGCGGGCGTACTGGAGGTCAGCCAGCAGCACGTCGAAGAAGGCCTCCATGATCGCCTCGCGCCGCTCGCGCAGGGTACGCGCGCCCCCCCAGCGGCCGGCGCCCGCCTCCGCCTCCGCCGCCGCCACCCGCGCCTCGGTGAGGCCGAAGTCGTAGAGCCGCTTGCGCAGCAACAGATAGGCGGAGTGGTCGGCACTGCTCTGGTCACCGGCGACCTCGGAGGGCTCGATCCAGCGGGCGCGGGCGGTCATCGACACATGAATCCCGTCGTCCGCCTCGGCCTGGCGCACCCCCGCCTCCCCCGCCGCGCGACGCGCCTCGGCGGCGGCCAGCTGCGGGTGCTCGGCACCGGCGAACTCCAGGGCCTGACCGAGGGTGAGGGGCTGAGGCAGCGGCTGGGGTGCCGGGGTCTGGTCGGCCGCCGCCAGCGTCGGCGCGATCAGCACCAGACCGACGAGCAGAGCGGCGACCAGGCGCAGGGGTTTAGGGCTCATTTGGCTGCGTTCCGCCGCTCACGCTTGTACTTGGTGAAGGAGAGGTCCCGATAGCGTCCATCGGCGGCGTAGTCCACCAGCCAGAGGAACTCCTCGGCGCTGGAGGTGGCCCCGGTGTAGCGCACCACCCGCTTCCCCTCCAGGTCGAAGAAGGCGATCACCGGGGTGGCGCGCACCCGGTTGACCTTGAAGGCGTAATCCTTCTGGGACATGGCGCGCCCCTCGAAGTCGGTGATCTCCACGTCCCCCTCCACGTCCACCGAGACGCCGATGAAGCGCTCGCGGAAATAGGCCTGCACGTCGGGGCGGTTGAGGATGGTCTGCTTCATGCGGTGGCAGAAGGGGCATTCGTCCATCTCGAAGAAGAGCATCACCCCCTTCTTGCCCTGCTCGCGGGCGGCGGCCAGCTCCTCGCGAAAATCGCCGAAGCTCTCGCTGAAGAAATACTGGTAGGGGTCGCGGGCCTCCTCCGCGGCTTGGGCGAGGGCGGGGCCGGCCAGCAGCGCCAGCCACAACAGCGCGCCGAACAGGCGCCGGAACGAACCGATCATGATCTTTCCTCCGATTGGCCGGCGCGCTCGATCATCCGCTCCAGGGCACGCTGGGTGACTGCCCCCGCGTGGCGGAACACCACTTCGCCGGTGGGCGACAGCAGCACCGTGGTGGGCAGGCCGCGGAGCCGCCCGAGGGCCCGCTCCGCCGGCACGGGATCGGTAAGCACCGGGTAGCTAATCAAGTAGTCGTCGACGAACTGGCGCAGCCGCTCGACGGCGACATCCTCGGCGTTGACCCCCAGCACCACCGCGTCCTTGGCGGCATGCGCGTCGTGGAAGGCCACCAGCTCGGGCAGCTCCTCCAGGCAGGGGGGACACCAGGTTGCCCAGAAGTTGACCACCACCCACTTGCCCCGGTAATCGGCAAGGTGATGGGTAACCCCTTCGATGTCCTCGCCAGAGAACGCCGGCTTCGCGGCGGACGCCGGCAGGGCGGCGCAAGTGAGGAACAGCGCAAGTAGCACGTTCGCAATACGCATGGGGAGCTCCACTCCGAAAAAATACCGTGACCTGTATACTACCCACCTCCGTTCCGCCGCAACTATTGGAGTAAACCCCAATTTCCCGCCGGTTCCTCACCTTCGGAGCAATCAACGGACTGCTCACCGTCGCCCTCGGCGCCTTCGGCGCCCACGCCCTGAAGACGGTGCTCGACGCCCGGGGCCTCGCCTGGTGGCAGACCGCAGTCCACTACCACGGGCTCCACGCCCTGGCCCTGCTGGCGGTGGGGCTGCTGGCGCTGCACGCCCCCCCTTCCCGCGCCCTGCGTCTGGCCGGCTGGACCTTCACCGTCGGCATCGTGCTCTTCTGCGGCAGCCTCTACGTCATGGCACTGACCGGCCTGCGCGGGCTGGGGGCGATCACGCCGATCGGCGGGGTCGCCTTCCTGATCGCCTGGGGCAGCCTCGCATACCATGCCAACCACATGAAATCGTAGGACAATCCCTACCGCTCAGGGAATTTTTCGGGTTTGACCCTGCCGTCGGCCGATCCTAAACTTGGGGCATCGGAGGGTCCGCGGATGGGCCCCGGGTGAAAGAGCCATGCAAGCGGTAACCAACAACACCGGCCTGGGAAGCCTCTTCAACAAGGCGCGCTCCATCGGAACGAACGCCGTAGAGTCATCGCGCCCCACGCTCAAGGAGCGCCAGCTCGGCACCGAAAACCGCGACCTCTCCAGCGAAAACACCCGGCTGAAGGGCGAGAACCGCGACCTGCGGACGGAGAACCGCGATCTCAAGACCCAGAACCAGTCCCTGCAGCAGGAGGCCCAGAGCGCTACCACCCAGGAGGCGTCCAGCGCCCAGCCGGGCGCACCGCAACCAAGCGGCGCTGATGCGATCAGCGGCGAGGTGATCAGCGCCCGGCGCAGCAGCGCTTCCGGAAGCTCCTCCGGGTTGGGTGGCTCGACCGCCAGCCTCAATGAACCGCCCTCGGCGCCCTCCGGATCCCCGGCCGGGTTCTACGTCGCCAACGCCGGAGACAGCAGCAGTGGCGGCGTCGGCACCCTGTTCAGCGCCTACGCCTAACGAAATTTCTCCCCGGCAAAGCAAAACGGGCCATCTGGCCCGTTTTGCTTTGCCGGGGAGAAATTTCGTCATTGGGATTCTTGGGCATCCCCCTTTGCCGGGCGTGCGGTGTCGAACGGGCGCGCCATTCGCATGGGACGAAGGGGCCTTCCGAACGAAACACCGCGGCCACGGGCCGCCCTATAACCCCAACTCGCCCCACAAGGCGTCGACCCGCGCCTTCACCGCCGCATCCATCACGATCGGCGTGCCCCACTCCCGCTCGGTCTCCCCCTTCCACTTGTTGGTGGCGTCCAGCCCCATCTTCGAACCGAGCCCGGAGACCGGCGAGGCGAAGTCGAGATAGTCGATCGGCGTGTTCTCCACCAGCACGGTATCCCGCGCCGGGTCCATGCGGGTGGTGATCGCCCAGATCACGTCGTTCCAATCGCGGGCGTTGACGTCGTCGTCCACGACGATGACGAACTTGGTGTACATGAACTGCCGCAGGAACGACCACACCCCCATCATCACCCGCTTGGCGTGGCCGGCGTACTGCTTCTTCATGCTCACCACCGCCATGCGGTAGGAGCACCCCTCCGGCGGCAGGTAGAAGTCGACGATCTCCGGGAACTGCTTCTGCAGGATCGGCACGAACACCTCGTTCAACGCCACTCCGAGCACCGCCGGCTCGTCCGGCGGCCGACCGGTGTAGGTGGAGTGGTAGATGGGATCGCGACGGTGGGTGAGGCGGTGGATGGTGAAGACCGGAAAGCGGTCCACCTCGTTGTAGTAGCCGGTGTGGTCGCCGAACGGCCCCTCGTCGGCCTCCTCCCCCGGTTCGATCCACCCCTCCAGGATCATCTCGGCGCGGGCCGGCACCTGGAGGTCGGAACCGATGCACTGGGCCACCTCGGTCTTCGAGCCGCGCAGCAGGCCGGCGAAGGCATACTCGGAGAGGGTATCGGGCACCGGCGTCACCGCCCCCAACGTCGTGGCCGGATCGGCGCCGATCGCCACCGCCACCGGGAAGCGCTCGCCGGGATGTTTCTCCTGCCACTCACGGAAATCGAGCGCCCCGCCGCGGTGGGCCAGCCAGCGCATGATCACCTTGTTCCTGCCGATCACCTGCATCCGGTAGATGCCCAAATTCTGCCGCTCCTTGTTGGGTCCGCGGGTCACCACCAGCCCCCAGGTGATCAGCGGCCCGGCGTCCCCCGGCCAGCAGGTCTGGATCGGCAACCTGGCGAGATCGACGTCCGTCCCCTCCAGCACCACCTCCTGACACGGCGCCCCGCCGACCCGCTTCACCGGCATGTTGAGCACCTGCTTGAAGGCGGGCAGCTTGTCCAGCGCATCCCTGAACCCCTTCGGCGGCTCCGGCTCCTTGAGGAAGGCGAGCAGCTTACCCACCTCGCGCAGCGCGGCGACCGACTCCTCGCCCATCCCCAGCGCCACCCGCTCCGGCGTGCCGAAGAGGTTGGCCAACACCGGCACGTCAAACCCCGTGGGATTCTCGAACAGCAACGCCGGCCCGCCGGCGCGCAGCACCCGGTCGCAGATCTCGGTCATCTCCAGGTGCGGGTCCACCTCGGCGGCGATCCGCTTCAACTCGCCGCGCTGTTCGAGCAGGGCGATGAATTCACGTAGGTCGGCGTATTTCATGGGGGCGATTATACCTGCCGTTGGGGAGCGCTACCCCTTCAGGCCGCGAAGGATGTGGTGGGTCGCATCGTCATCCACGCCCTCGGCGATGGCGCGCTCCAGCAGCTTGCGCGCCTCCGCCGGTTTTCCGGTATCGCGCAGCCGGCACGCCTCGTCGTTGTAAAATACGGGGTTGCGACTCCTCGCCTTGATGCGCTCCCAGCGGAGACGGGACGCCTCCCCCCCCTCACCGGAACCCTCCAAGATGCGGGCGTGGATAGCCGTCAGGTGGTCGTTGTAGGCGCCATTGCGCCGGGCGAGCGCCACCACTTCCAGGGCGGCGGCGAACTCCTTTTTGCCCAACAGCCGGACCGCCTCATCGGCGTAGTAGGCCGCATTTTTCGATCCGGCACGCATCCGCTCCCGACGCAAGGCGGAGGCGGTCGCCTCGTCGCCCTCCTCGGCGAGGGCGGCGGCATAAATGGCGTAGACGTGCTCATTCTTGAGGTAGTGCTCCCGATCTCCCTCTTCCATGGCATCAATCAACTCGCGGAAACGGCCGTGTTCGTCCCGTGCGGCGAGACAACGACCGATATCGGCGACATTGGCTGGATGATCCGACAGTCGATAAGCCTCGAAGTAGTGTTCCAGCGCCTCATCGTGACCACGGCCGTGACGTCGCTCCAATGCCTCTCCGAGAAAGCATTGGGCCTTAGAATTATCAGGAGCCACCGCCACCAGCAGTTGCAGCACCGAAAGGTCTTCACGATGGCGCCCGGCATCGTGAAGTCGTTTGGACAGTCCCGCCAGCAATCCCTCCAGGTCGCGATTGCCGCGCAGCAGCTTCGCCACCAGCGGGTCGATGAGGTCGTAGCGCTCCGCCTGGAGCAGTTGGTGGACCGACTCGCCGGCGGCGGTGATGTTGGGCAGGGTGGCACCGGCGCCGCGGGCGAGGCGCGCCTGCCACGCTTGGCCGATCACCGCGTGTCCCTCGCGCCGTTCGGCGTCGTCGAGACGGGCAAGGGCGCGCTCGGCGATCACCCCGTTGAGGTAGAAGCGCTCCTGGTGATGGCCGGCGTTGAGCAGGCAGCGCTCGAAGAGGGCGTTGAAGGCGGTGGGGTCCCCGGCCGCCTCGTTGAGGGGGTCGGCGTGCTGATAGGGGATCTCGTCGCGATAGAGGGCGCAGAGCTTGAGCACATGGCGCTCCCCCTCGCTCAGCACCGCGTCATAGAGATCGCCGAAGAGCTGCTCCTCGATCTTCTCCCCCAGCGCCTCGGGATGGCGGTCGAGCACCCGTGGCGGCGACTCGGCCAACCCCTCGGCGACGGTGGCGAGCAGCACCATGGCGAGGGGCAGGGCGAGCCCCTTTTTCTTCTTCCCCCCCTTGCCGCCGAGACGGACGAAGACCCGCTCCGCCTCCCCCTCGCTCAGCGCCCACCTCACCGCGTCGCGCCCGGCGAAGGGGTGGCGAAAGTAGGCCGCCACCGCCTCCTGATCGAGGCCGTTGAGGCGCAGCTTGTCGAAGTGGCGCGCCGCTTGGCGGAGCAGCCCCTCGGGGGGCGAGCGCCGGCTCTCCAGCACGATCCGCGCCTTGGGACAGTGGTCGGCGACGGCCTCCAAGAGGTCCACCATGGCCGGGTCCTTGAAAGCGTTTTCGCCGAAGAGCCGGTGGACGTGCTCCAGGTGGATGGTCACCGGGCGGGCGGAGGCGGCCCACTCCTTGAGCCAGGGAAAGTAGTGGCGCCCCCTCTCCCGCTGAGGGGCCGGCGCCCGCTCCTGACGGCAACCGAGGGCGGGGGCGAGCTGTTCATAAAGATCGCTCATCGCCATCCCCTCGCGCACCGCGAAGCGGTAGCCCTCGCCACCGTCACCCCGCCGCCGCAGCACCTCTTCGATCAACGCGCTCTTGCCGATCCCTGCCATACCATAGAGGCAGACGACGGGTGAGGCGTTGACCATCTTCAGCAGCCGTTCCACCTCCCCTTCCCGCCCGAACAGACCGCGCGCCTCGCGGCCCGCCGGCGGCGCGAGGGGAACAGCGTCGGCGACCGGCGCGGGGACTACTGACGGCTCACCCACGGGGGAGTGGAGGGGCTTTTGGTAACACTCGGGCCGGGCGCCGTCGGCGACGAAGGCACCCGAACGAATGCGGTTCTCCGACGTGGCCTTGGGATTGTAGGTGAGCGAACAGACCCGCAGCCGTCCGGCCGGGCGGTCGAGCAATATCAATTGAAAGTGGTTCTCCTGGCGGCCCGGCAGCTCCACCTCCCCCACCCCGGCGCTGCCGGCGGCGAGCAGATAGCCCTGCCCATCACCGCGCTCCCACCCCCAGATCTCCTTGTTCTCCTCATGCTGATGGCCGTGCAGCAGGGCGGTCACCTCACCGTGCGACACCAGACGACGCAGGTGCTCGCTCCCCTCCATGCCGGCCAGATCAGCGGCAAAGCGCTCCGCCAGCTCCGCGTCGATCCCCCCATTTTTCCGCACGTATTCGCGCCACTGCTCCCGCGCACCCGGCGGCATGGAGAGGGGGTTGTGGTGGACGGCCACCAGCCGCGTCCAGGCGCGATCACCCCCGGCCCATCGGTCCATCACCGCCTGTGCCTGAGCCTCGCTCACCGCGCCCACATGATCGAGGTGGCTCTCCCGCTCACAGGAGTTGAGGGCGACGACGGAAAGTCGCAGGTCAGGGAAGTCGTGGATTACCCCGCCCTGCTCCAATTCTCCAATATCGCCGGCGAAGGCGTCACCGCGGAAGCGTTCAAGAAACGCCTTATAGGGAACCAACTTTTGCGCTTCGATCCGTCGGTTCAGTTCCGCGTCATCGAAATCTTCCTGCTCTCGTTCCAGCTCAACCCTCTTGCAGTGGTTCCACGACACGTCGTGGTTGCCGGGAACGAAGACGAAGCGTTCGGGCGAGAGCCCAAGCCCAGCACCCATCGCTCGAAAAAAGAGTTCCGCTTGTTCGTATTCCCTGTCGCGGGCAGCCTCGGCGATATCGCCGGTAACCACCACCAACGCCACCTCCGGTTCGATACTCCGGCGCTTGCGCTCCTGCTGGAGAGATCGGACGAAGAGCTCGCCCAGCTCCTTCGGGTCGCGGTCGCTGAAACGCGAGTGTTCGCCGAAGTGGAGATCGGAGAGGTGAAGAATAAGAAGAGGGTTATCCGTTTCCATTTTTCTTGATCCGGGAATGGCGGGTAATGACTTCAGAACCGTTGCGGCCAGCGGCGGGCGGCGTGGAGAAGCCGGAGGATCTGTACCACCTCTCCGCGAATGCGGTAGGCGATCAGGTATTCGGTGTTGCGGATGGAAAGCTCGCGGGTGCCGGGAACGCGGCCGATCCGGCCCAGTTCAGGATGGTTGCCCAGCGCCTTCGCCTCGCGCCAGATGGTGGCCGCGATGCGCCGTGCCGCGGCGGGGTTGCGCTCGGCGATGTACTCCACCGTCTCGTCGAAGTCGTCCAAGGCGAGCTTGAGCCACTCAACCCTCACCGTCGACATCCACCCCCCATCGGGCAAAACGGGCTCTCACCTCGTCATCCGCGGCGAACTCGCCCCGGTCGGCCGCGGCCACCCCCTCCTCGATGGCGGCGACGGCCCGTTCCTCCGACGTGGCGAAAGCCTCCAACGCCTCCGCCAACAGCTGGTCGCGCCCGCGCTGCTCCACCCGCGCGAGGCGGTCAAGCCGATCGATCAAACGGCTATCGAGGTCGATGGATACGGATTGGGTAGACATGGGAAGAGCCCGTCAAATAGTGCCACGTCCTGAATTATAACCCTTCGCCACGCCCCACCAGCCAGCCGCGCCATAACTCGAATAGAGCGCGCTCACCGGCGGCGATCACCGAACGTTTCTCCAGCGTGATCGCATACACCCGCTCGCCATCCAGCGTTTCTGAAACGCCACCCGCCTCGCGGAGGATCAACTGCGCGGCGGCGTAATCCCACAGTCTCTGGCCACCATGGAGATAGAGCTGGAAGCGATCGGCGGCGAGCCGAACTGGCGCTGGGAGGCGAAGGGGTGCTCGGCGGCCATCCGCGCGGCAAGCGTATTGGACAGACGCTTGAAATCGATCTCGGCGACACATTCGCCGAGGGCACGGCGCCGATCCGCGACGCGCAACGGCTCCCCGTTGAGACAGGCGCAACACCCGCGCTCCGCGCTGAAGGTCTCGTTGCGCACCGGATCATGGATCAGCCCGATACGGACGCCGCCGCCATCAAGGGCTAAGGCATGATGAACTCACTACCGCGCAAATCAACCCGCGCCAGCGGGTGGCAGACGAAGGAATCCCCGTCCCGCGGCAAAACGAAACTTCCCCTTTGCCCTTTCGCCTTTAACCTTTAGCCTTCCCACCGACACCCTCCGCACCATCGCCCCCCCGCCGACCGCCCCGGAAACGCCATGTCCAACGAAAACCCCATCTCCGCCGCCCACCGCCTGCTGGAGGCGTCGATCATCCACTACCGCGGCGAGCCGGTGGGGACGATCGCCGCGCGTGACCCCAACGCGCCGGCGGAGAACTACGAGGAGTGCTTCGTCCGCGACTTCGTCCCCTCGGCGTTGGTCTTCCTGCTCGACGGGCGTTACGAGATCGTGCGCAACTTCCTCCACCTGGTGCTCAATCTGCGCAGCCAGCAGCCGGAGGAGGCTGGCCACGTACTCGCCCCCGGCGTGATGCCGGCCAGCTTCAAGGTGATCCGCCACGACGACGGCAGCGAATCGCTGCGCGCGGATTTCGGCGACCGGGCGATCGGCCGGGTGGCGCCGGTGGATTCGATGATGTGGTGGCTGATCCTGCTCAAGGCCTACGTCAACGTCAGCGGCGACTGCGCACTGGCGGACAAGGCGGAGTTCCAGCGCGGCATCCGCCAGATCATGGAGCTCTGCCTGCGCGACGGCTGGGAGGTGTTCCCCACCCTGCTGGTGCCGGACGGCGCCTGCATGATCGACCGCCGCATGGGCATCTACGGCCACCCGCTGGAGATCCAGTCGCTCTTTTTCGCCGCGCTGGGGGCGGCCCGCCAACTGATCACCGACACCCCGGAGCACTTCGCCCTGCGCCGGCGCATCCTCGACCGCATGCGCGCCCTCTACAACTACGTGCGCATCTACTACTGGCTCGACCTGGAGCGGCTCAACGAGATCCACCGCTTCCGCACCGAGGAGCTGGGCTACGAGGGGACCGTCGCCAACGCGCTCAACATCTATCCGGAGTCGATCCCCAGCTGGGTGGTGGAGTGGTTGCCGGATGACGGCGGCTATCTGGTGGGCAATCTGGGACCGGGACGGATCGATTTCCGCTTTTTTGCCTTGGGCAATCTGCTGGCGGTGCTCTTCGACCTGACCACCGAGGAGGAGAGCGAACAGCTGATGAACCTCTTCGCGGCGCGCTGGGACGATCTGATGGGAAATATGCCGGTGAAGATCTGTTACCCGGCGATGGAGGGGCACGAGTGGCTGCTGCTCACCGGCTCCGATCCGAAGAACGCGCCGTGGTCCTACCACAACGGCGGCAACTGGCCGGCGCTGCTCTGGGTGTTCGTCGGCGCGGCGCTGGAGGCGGGCCACTTCGATCTGGCCGAACGCGCCTTCCTCCAGGCCCGCGACCGGCTGGCCATCGAATGCTGGCCGGAGTATTACGACGGCCGCGGCGGCCGGCTGATCGGACGGCGCGCCAACCACCACCAGTCCTGGTCGGCCACCGCGCTGATCCTCGCCGACCGCTTCCTGCGCGAGCCGGACCGGCTACGTTCGCTGGGCTTCTTCACCGAGCTGAGCTTCCATCACCACGAGCACGGGCAGGAAGAGAAGAGGTAAACGCAAAGACGCAAAGGCGCGAAGCGCGCAAAGGATTCTGTGATCTTTGCGCCCTTCGCGTCTTTGCGCCTTTGCGCCTTTGCGTTGAATCCCCCTGAATCCGGCGATCAGCGCTCGGAGAGCGGCACGTACTCCCGCTCGGGACGCCCGGTGTACTCCTGGGTCGGACGGAAGATGCGGTTGTCGCTCAACTGCTCGCGCCAGTGGGCGATCCAGCCGGCGGTACGGGCCACGGCGAAAATCGAGGTGAACTGGTCGAGCGGGATGCCCATCTCGCTGTAGAGGATGCCGGAGTAGTAGTCGACGTTGGGGTAGACCCCCTTCTCCGCCAGCCGCTCGTTGGCCGCCTCCTCCAGGGCCACCGCCGTCGCGTAGAGCGGGCTGTCGTGGCCCATGTACTCCATCAGCCGGGTCAGCAGCTTCTGCAGGATGGTGGCGCGAGGGTCCTTCACCTTGTACTCGCGGTGACCGAAGCCCCAGATCTTTCCCTTGCTCGCCAACTGCTCGTCCAGCCACCCCTTGACCGCCTCGGGACGGCCGATTTCGCGCAACATCTCCACCACCCGCTCGTTGGCGCCGCCGTGGAGCGGACCGGAGAGGGTGCCGATGGCCGCGGCGATCACCAGGTAGGGGCTGGCCAGGGTGGAGCCGGCCACCAGGGAGGCGAAGGTGGAGGCATTGATCGTGTGCTCGGCGTGGAGCACCAGGCAGGTATCGAGGATCTCGGCGAACACCGGATCCGGTTCTTCGCCCGTGAACATGTAGAGGAAGTTCTCGGCGTAGGAGAGATCCTTGCGCGGCTCCACCGGATCGTCGCCCTGGCGCAGGTGCTGCCACATGGTCACCAGGGTCGGCATGCGGCCGATGATCCGCACCGTCATGTTGTGGATGTAGTTGAGGTCCTCACAGACGTCGGAACCGGTGAGACACTCGTTGCCGGGGTAGAACATGGCGAGCGAGGAGGTGGCGGTCTGCAACATCTCCATTGGGTGGGCGGTGGCCGGCAGGCACTTCATCAGCTCGCGCACGTTGTACTTCATGCGCCGATTCTCGCGCAGCTGGCGATCGAACACCTCCAGCGTGGCCGGGGAGGGGAGCTCGCCGTCGAGCAGCAGCAGGGTGGTCTCCTCGAAGGTGCTGTGTTCGGCAAGATCGACGATGCGGTAGCCGCGATAGGTAAGGATACCGCGCTGCCCGTCCAGGTCGGAGATGTTGGAACGGGTGGCGGGAACGCCTTGCAGGCCGGGTACATACTGGCTCATGGCAGGAACTCTGTCTGTCCGGGCGCACGGGATAGGCCCGTCGCCGGTCGCAACGCAGAAAGGGGGCGCCGAAGCACCCCCTCCCGATGACCTGACTGCCGAGAACGAAACTCAGGTGGAAAAGGAGGAACCGCAGCCGCAGGTGGTGGTGGCGTTGGGATTGCGGATGACGAACTGCGCTCCGGAGAGGTCTTCCTTGTAGTCGATCTCCGCGCCCACCATGTACTGGAAGCTCATGGAGTCGATGAGCAGGGTAACGCCTCCCTTCTCCACCTCGGTGTCGTCCTCCTTGACGGTCTCGTCAAAGGTGAAGCCGTACTGGAAACCGGAACAACCGCCACCGGTGACGAACACGCGGAGCTTCAGGTTGGGATTGTTCTCCTCGTCGATCAGCGCCTTCACCTTGGCGGCCGCCGCATCGGTGAAGATCAGCGGGCTGGGCATTTCAGTTGCTGCTTCGGTCATGGTCTAACTCTCCGGAGACGAATTGCGAAAAGGGGAAAAGTTTGAGGGGCAGTATGGTATTACCGAGCCCAATTGTCAACAATTACCCCTCCCGCTCCTTCGGCGGCTCGGCAGCCTGCCCGCGGCCGGGCTTCGGCATTTCGACGGGCTTCGGCGGATCGACGGTCAGGCGACCCGGCTCCTTCGCCCCCGCTCCGGCCTGGTGAACGAGATTGCCGTTCACCTCCGCACCGATCGCCATTTCGATCAGGTTGTAGTAGACGTTGCCGGTCACCCGTGAACAGGTGTCCAACTCGATCCGCTCCTCAGCGTAGACGTCACCGATCACCGAGCCATTGAGCACGATGTTCTGCACCCGCACCTCGCCTTCGATGGTGCCGTGTTCGCTCAGCGTCAACATGGCATTGGAGTCCGGCTCGGCCAGCACGTTCCCCTTGATGACCCCATCGACGTGGAGACCGCCGGAAAAGCGGACATCCCCCTGAAGCTCGGTATGTTGGCCAATCAGGGTCTGGATCTTGACGGTCTTACGCCGTTTCTGGCGTTTGCTGCTACCCCACATGACGTGGTCCCCGTTGAAGAAACACGATTCCCACCATCCCGGCCACGGCCCGGAATCCCGGCGCAGACGGATGACGGGCGGCACAGTGTACACCAGTTTACGCCTCGACGCCCGCCCGCCGAAGGACTCTCCACGCGCCACACAAGCAACCGCTAACCAACTGTTTTTTAACCAAAAATTGAGACGCCCGCCCACCGTGAGCCAATCGACCATTATTCAAGCGGTTGGAAGCCTATCTTAAAGAAAAATAGAGCCTTACCAGGCGCCCCCGATTCGGGTATCCTAATCAGCTTGAACAGCCCCAGCCCGCCTCGCGGTCGTCTTTACGCTGCTACCGAGAAGCGGAACCACCCGTCCTCCTCTCAAGGACCCCACCGAATCATGCGGAACCGCTGGACATCGCTGCTGATCCTCTTCCTCCTCCTGGCCCCTGCGGCCGAGGCGGAAACCCTTTACGTGATCGACACCCTGCGGGTCAACGTTCGTCAAGAGCCTGGCCGCAATGCGGCACCGCTCGGCGTGGTGGTCACCGGCATGGCCCTGGAGGCACTGGAACGCCAGGATGGCTACGTCAGGATTCGCAACGAAGAGGGGCTGGAAGGATGGATCAAGGACGACTACCTGACCACCGAAAAACCGGCCCAGCTGATTCGCGACGAGGAAGCGGGTCGTCTCAGTCAGCTGGAGAGCGAACTGGCGCAGACGCGCGAGGCGCTCGATGCGGCACGGCGAGAGAAGGAGTCCGCCCTTGAGGAACTCTCCCGACTCCAACGTCAACAAGGCGAGGTGATGGCTCAGGAATCGCTCCCCGCGGCCCGGAACGGTGGAGGACACCCGATGACCGACGTCATCAACGGCCAACCCCATTTCCAACTCTCCACGGATACGCTCCCGTACTGGATCGGCGGCATCCTGTTCATCGCACTGCTCGGTTTCGTATCGGGCATCAGCTGGTACAAGAACCACGTCTCCCGCAGACTTGGCGGCCTCCGAATCTAGACCGATGACTCGAATCCCCCTCGCCGGCCTGATCGCGGCGACCCTGCTCGCCGCTTCGTTCAGTGCCGCAGCTGACCTGGCCGAGGCACGCCGCCTCGCCGACCAGGGCCGGAACGACGCCGCGCTGAGCGCCGTGGAACACCACCTGCGCGAGCAGCCCGAGGACGTCGCGGGCCGTTTCCTGCACGCCCGCCTGCTTGCCGCCACCGGTCATCAGCAAGAGGCGATCCGTCTCTATCGCCGGTTGGCCGACGAGCTTCCGCACAATCCCGAGCCCCGCAACAACCTCGCTGCGCTCTACGCCGCCCGCGGCGAGGTGGAGCGAGCGCGCCAGGCACTGCTGGAGGCACTCGCCACCCACCCCAGCTACGCCACCGCCTTCGACAATCTGCAGACGCTCCACGCCCGGCTGGCCAGCATCGCCTACCGCCGCGCCCTCGGCGGTGACGACAACGACGGTGGAAGCAGCGAACCGCTCCACCTCACCGCCCTGCCGGCGATCCACGACCTGCCCCACCGCCCCCCCGCCCTGGTCGCCGCCCGCATCCCGGAGGGCACCCCGACGCCGGTCGCGACCCCATCCCCACAACGGCAGCCCCCCTCCAATGGAGAGGAAGGCACCATCGAATCGATACGGCGTACCGTGCAGGCCTGGGCGGTCGCCTGGTCGGCCAAGGACGTAAAAGGCTATCTCGCACACTATGCCGGCAACTACCGGCCCGAGGAGCTGACCCACGCGGAGTGGAGCGCCCAGCGCCGGGTGCGACTGAACAAACCCCGCCATATCCAGGTCACGCTGAAGAAGCTCCAGGTTCGCCTCACTGGCCCCGATTCCGCCGAGGCGGTCTTCGAGCAGTCCTACAACGCCGACAGCTACGCCGATCGGGTAATCAAGCAGTTGACGTTGCGGCGCAGCGCCGACGGATGGAAAATCGTCGTCGAGCAGACCCTCTCCGTATTAGGTTGATGCGATGAAATCCGCAATCCTGCCCCTGCTGTTATCGACACTGCCCGCATTGCTGACGGCCGTACCGGCCGCCGCCGTGGAGCAGCCCGCCGCCGGCATCGACGCCGAAAGCCAGCTGGTGGAAGCCCTCGACGCGATCCAGAACCAGAAGGTCGGTCTGGCCCTCAAGGACATCGAGACCCTGACCCGGGAAAACCCCAAATTCCGCCTTGCCCAGCTGGTCTACGGCGACGTACTGCTGGCGATGGCCGGTGACCCGGTGGCCGGGATTGGCGCAAACTCCCGCCACAGTGCCGACGCGGAGGCAATGAACGACCTGCGCGACGAGGCCCAGGCGCGCTGGCGCCACCACCGGATGCCGGGCAACGGACGCCTCCCGGCCAACCTGCTGGAGCTGGCTCCGGAACAGCGCCATGCGGTGGTGGTGGACCTGCTCGCCTCGCGCCTCTATCTCTTCGAGAACGACGGGCACGGCCTCACCCTGAAACGTCACGTCTACGCCACCCAGGGGAAAAACGGTGCCGACAAGCAGACCGAGGGGGACAAACGCACCCCGATCGGCGTCTATCGGGTGGTGCGCCACATCCCCGACGAGAAGCTTCCCGACCTCTACGGCGCCGGCGCCTTCCCCGTGGACTACCCCAACGAGTGGGACCGCCGCCTCGGCAAGACCGGCCACGGCATCTGGCTCCACGGCAACCCGAGCGACACCTTCTCCCGTCCGCCGCGCGCCTCCGACGGCTGCGTAACCGTCACCAACGCGGACCTGGAACGGATTCAGCAGTGGATCGACATCGGTACCACCCCGGTGGTAATCGGCAATGGCATCGAATGGGTGGAGCCGAAAGAGCTGGCGCGACGACGCGACCACTTCCGCAAGGTACTGGAACAGTGGCGCCACGATTGGGAGAGCCTGGACAGCGACCGCTATCTCAGCCACTACTCCCACGACTTCAGCGACGGCCGCAAGGACTACGCCGCGTGGAGCAGCCACAAGCGGCGGGTCAACGCCGAAAAACGCTACATCCGGGTGAAGCTGGAGGACGTAAGCTTTTTCCGTTATCCGGACAGCGACCCGATGATGGTGGTCGATTTCGTCCAGGACTACCACTCCAGCAACTACAGCGGCAGTGTCAAGAAGCGCCAGTTCTGGAAGCGCGAGGCCGACGGCCAGTGGCGGATCGTCTACGAGGGATAGGCCGGGCGATCGGATGAGACGCCGCCAGAGACGGCGCCCAACGGAAGGCGCGCCGGTTTCGACAGGTCAAAGGCGAAAGGTCAAGGGTTAGAGGAAAGAGAGGCCTCGCCACATCCGCCCCTCATTTGCGCCCCGATGGACTGGCTGAAGCGCCGAACGAAGGCCCTTTTGCCTTTCACCGGACCACTCACCCCTCCGGCCCATCCTCCTCCACCGCCGCATGCAGCGGCCGTTTCGGCATCACCCCGCGCAACCAGCTCACCAAATCCGACCAGATCGCCCCGATCTCCGTCGGCGACGGCATCCGCCCCGACGATTTCAGCTCGATAGTGACCACCGGAATCCCTTTGTAGACCCCCGCATAGCGCCCCAGCGAACCGGTGTAGTTGCCCAGCTTGCGCAGCCTCAGACTGCCCAGCCGCGACGGCCCACCGGCCGGCCCGTCGGCGTCCACCACCCCATAGGGGGTATGGAGCGCGACGATGGCGTCGGGATGGAAGCGATCGATCTGGCGGGTCAGCCACCGGGTCTCGGGTTCGCTGGCGGGGGCACGACCAGGATAGCGGCGGGGACTGCGCCCACGACGCTCCCACTCCCGTTCCCATCCCGTCATCCAATCCGGCGTGGGCATGTTCCGATTGAGGTCGACGCCGTTGGCATTGGTCCGCGTCGAGTCGGGGCGCAACAGGCCGTCGGGATTGAGCAACGGCACGACCTGCCAGTGGAACAGGCCCGAGTGGTGCTGCTCCAGGATCTCCATCCACTTGAAGACCACGCTGACCGAGGCGTACTCATCTCCGTGGGTGCCACCGATCAGCAACACCCGCCCAAGCGGCGTCCGACCACTCACCGGCGAATACTCCCTCAGCAGGATCGGCCGCTGCTCCACCGAGCGCCCGCCACTGTCGACCAGGGCCAGGCGACGGCAGGAGGCGACGGAGACGCTGGCCAGCTTGGCACCGATGGCGGCGCACAGTGCGCCCCGGGCCGCTCCCCCGTCATCCGCCACCGCGGCATTCGACAGCAACGCGAGCACCAGCGCGACCAGCGAAAGCCTAGGGCTCGCGAAAGAATAACTTCCTGTTTTGGGGCGTCGAGACGCCTCTCCGACAAGGCGCGCAAAGGGGCGCATACTCGTTGTATGCAACCCTTTGCGCAACGCCGCCGGAGAGGATGGATCGGCCTCCCGAAGCAGGAAGTTATTCTTTCGCGAGCCCTTAGCCACCGCTCCCATCCCCCTCACGGGTCAGGTGCGAGACCGCCGCGGCAGGCCAGTCGAAGGCCCGGGTAAAGGGTTTCACCCGGCGCCCTTTCGGGTCGACCGCCACCATCACCCGAGTCGGGGTGAACCCCTCGGGCAGGCGGATATCGCCCTCGATGTTCTGGAAATACTTGAAGCCGTACACCGCGGATCCTTCGCCGCCCAGGTCGCCGAACGAGTAGGTAGCCGCCGCCCCTTTCTCGAACCCCTCAACGCTCAACCCCACCGTCCCCTCCACCCGGCGGTCGTGATGGAGCATCTGGGTGAGCACCAGCCGATAACGGAACATCCGCTTCCCCCCGGGGGTGATCAACAGCTCCTGCACCCGCAATCCTTCTCCCTCCTGCTTGGGCGAGACGATGCTGCGGTAGAACGCCAACTCCTCGGTCAGATCGGCAATCTCCTTCTGCAATCCGTCCAGGTCGCTGCGCAACTGCTCATAGGCCTTGCGGTCCACCTGCGCGGCGCGCTCCAGCACCACCGCCTTCTCACGCAGTTGCTGGTTCTCTTCCTCCAACTCGCCGAGGTGGCGCCTCAGCTCGCCGTTACGCCCCTCCAATCCGACGAAATCGACCGCAGCCTGTCCCCGCCCGTATTCCAGCGCCGCCTTGCCGACGGCTACCAGCAGGAGCGGCAGCAACGCCAGCAGCAACCACGCCCGCCACGGCTGATGGGGCTTGACGACCAGGGAGGGATTGACCTTTGCCATACAGCGCCCCCGTCAGGGCAACAGTGCGATCCCCTCCAGCCCCGCATCCTCCGCGAAGCCAAAGAGGAGGTTGAGGTTCTGCACCGCCTGACCGGCCGCCCCCTTCACCAGATTGTCGATCACCGACAGCACCACCAGCACGTCTGCGCCCTGAGGCCGGTGGATGGCGATCCGACAGGTGTTGGCCCCTCTCACCGTACGGGTCTCCGGGTGGGCCCCGGCGGGCAGCACGTCGACGAAGGGTTCGGCCGCGTAGCGCCGCTCATAGAGCGCCTGAAGATCCTCCTCGGGCCCCTTCACCGTGGCGTAAAGGGTCGCGTGAATACCGCGGATCATCGGCACCAGATGGGGGACGAAGGTGAGCCCCACCGTATGGCCGGCGACCATCGACAACCCCTGGCGGATCTCCGGCAGATGACGGTGTCCCGGCACCGCATAGGCCTTGAAGCTCTCCGCCGACTCCGCCTGGAGGGTCGCCACGGCCCCTTTGCGCCCGGCGCCACTAACCCCCGACTTGCAGTCGGCCACCAACCGGTCGGTCTCGATCAGTCCGTGCTCGATCAGCGGCAACCACCCGAGCTGCACCGCGGTGGGGTAGCAGCCGGGATTGGCCACCAGGCGCGCCTTGCGCACGGCATCGCGGTTGATCTCCGGCAAGCCGTAGACCGCCTCCTCCAACAGCTCGGGGCAGGCGTGCTCGATGCCGTACCACGCCTGCCACTCGGCGGGGTCCTTGAGACGGAAGTCGGCGGCCAGATCGATCACCTTGACCCCCGCTTCCAACAGCTCGCGGGCCATGGTCATGGCGGTACCGTTGGGGGTGGCGAAGAACACCGCATCGCAGCGTTTGAGCGCATGGGCGTCGGGCTCGCTGAATGCCAGGTCGACGTAGCCGCGCAGGTTGGGGAAGAGATCGGCCACCGGCAGTCCCTTCTCGGAACGGGAGGTAATCACCTCCAGATCGACGCTGGGATGGCGGGCGAGGAGCCGCAGGAGTTCGACACCGGTGTAGCCGGTGCCGCCGACGATGCCGACTTTGATCTTCATCTGACGTACTTCCACTTTGAACTGATTGAACTACGGGAAACCCCTTAATGATAAAGGATCGAGGGGCCTTTGGGGCAGCGGGAAAGCCCCAAAACGAAAAGGCCGCGCCTCTCGCGGGGCGCGGCCTCGATCGGGTCGGACCCGGTCCGTCTTCAGACCATGTCCTTGAGCCCCTTCAGCGGCAGCACCTTGACCACGTTGTGAGCCGGCTTGGCCTTGATGGTCATCTCCTCGCCGGTGAACGGGTTGACCCCCTTGCGCGACTTGGTGGCCGGCTTGCGCACCACCTTGATCTTGGCCAATCCCGGCAAGGTGTAATGACCGACACCGGTGCGCTTGTTGAGGTCGCGCTTGATCAGCTTGCCGAGCGCCTCGAAAACGCCGTCCACGTCCTTCTTGGCCAAACCGGTCTCCTCGGCGATGAAAGCCACGGTCTGGGCCTTGGTGGTGGCCTTTTTCTCTGTCGCCGCCACGGCGACCTTCTTCTTCACCGGCGCCGCCTTTTTCACGCTACTTTTCTTTTTCACAGCCATTGGGCAACTCCCCCGTCCTATTGCTTCTGTTGGTTGAATCCTCTCGACGGTCCGCCACCCCGCGCGACCCCCAAAGTCCACGACGATAGGCGACTTGTCCCGTATAATCCTGCAAAATCCCAGCACCGTAAAGGGGATGCAGCGAAATACCCGCTGTTTTTCCCTGCGAAATGGCCGTGCCCAGGCCCTAAATTGCGGAAATTCCCATGTTCAAGACCAGCCACATCCGGGTCGCCATCGTCTCGGACACCCACTCTTTTGTCGACCCCCGCATCGCGGAGACCATCCGCGGCTGCCATCGCTTGGTCCACGCCGGCGACATCGGCGACGCCGACGTCTTCGATCAGTTGCAGCCGATCGACGGAGAGATTCTCGCCGTGCGCGGCAACAACGACACTGCCCACCTGTGGCCCCCCCAGCACCACGAGACACTGCTGGGCCTCCCCCTCGAAGCGGGGATGGAACTGCCCGGTGGACGACTGGTGGTGCTCCACGGCGACCGCCACTGGGGCAGCCACGACCTCCACGGCAAGCTGCGCGCCCTCTATCCGCAGGCGCGGATCATCGTCTACGGCCACAGCCACACCCAAGTGATCGACCAGGACGACGCCCCGTGGGTGGTCAATCCCGGCGCCGCCGGCAAACGCCTCACCCGTGGCGGCCCCAAGTGCCTGGTGCTGACCGCGAGCGCCGGCCACTGGAAGATCGACAAGTTCCACTTCCCCCCCTGGAAGAGTGATTTTTGCCAGGAGGAGTCATCAGCTTCTTGACAGGGTAAGACGCATAATTGCCTTTGCTTTTACCCTGGGTTTACGTTTGTAGGAAATGACTTATCCGGGTGTAGGAATAGCCCCGTAGATTTTTTTTCCCGAGGAAAAAATACTAGAGGCACACTCCTTCTGCGGTCGTTGGCCAGGGATTTGCCAGATGAACTCACCCACTCTCAATACCATACTCAACGCGTGGATCTTCATCGCCCACAGCGGCGCCACCTTCATGATTCGGGAAGATCGTCAGGGCTGCTGGCTCTCGGAACAGTCGAGCGCCGAGGCGGTCGCCTTCGCCTCGCCAATGCGGGCGGCCGCCGCCCTGGGACAAAAACGCACCGGGATCAAGGAGTGGGACAGCCAGCCCGCCGAAGTGCCCCCTGAACTGGCCGAATGGACCCAGATCCTTCCGGTTAGCGTCTTCAACCGCCACGTCCAGCATGTGGTGGAACAGTACGGCGGGAGATTGAAGGCCTAGCCCTGCCTCTTACCCACAAATCGGCCATCAGTGAGTCGCTGGGCGGTCAGCCGCAAGGCGCGCTCTCGCCGGGGCAGCCGCCCTGCCTCAAGAGGGCGCAAGGCTTACCGCGTCCTGCTCGCGC
>NZ_BAAHXB010000075.1:0-27761 GCF_054657215.1 Endothiovibrio diazotrophicus | reverse complement strand
CCTAGGAGCCTGTCGGACTATGGATGAATCGGCCGCAAAAGCGGGATGACGGCCCCAATTTTCCGAAAATTTTCGTCAAATAGCTCGCTATTCTCCTCGAATTTTCGAAAAATTGGGGCCGCCCTCCCACTCCCGCGGCTCGATCCCCCATAGTCCGACAGGCTCCTAGGAGCCTGTCAATCCGGCCGACGGGCGATCGTCGTCTCCACTACTTATCGAATCAGAAAACGGGGCTGTGCAATGGAACCGAACGATACCCTCGACTTTTCCAGCATCCTGGCGTCGAGCATCCACGACATGAAGAACTCCATCGGCATGGTGCTCAACTCCCTGGAGGAGATGATCGCCGACGAGGGCGGCGACGCCTGCACGCCGGAACGGGCGGCGCAACTGCAGTACGAGGCGCGGCGGGTCAACGACAACCTGATCTCGTTGCTAACGCTCTACAAGGGGGGCGAGGGGCGGTTGGCGGTGAACGTCTCGGAGCACAACGTCCACGACTTCCTCGAGGAGCGGATGTTGCACAGCAAGAGCATGCTGGAATTTCGCGGCATCACGTTGGAGATCGACTGCGAGTACGATCTGGAGTGGTACTTCGACCTGGAGCTGGTGGCGGGGGTGTTGAACAACGCCCTGGACAACGCGGTGCGCTACACCAAGGACAAGCTGCGGCTGGCCGCCGAGGTGGAGGGGGATTTCCTGGTGATCCACCTGGAGGACAACGGCCGTGGTTTCCCCGAGTCGATGTGTGTCTCCGGCGCCCCGGATGGCGGCGGCGTCAACTTCAACAGTGGCCGCACCGGCCTGGGGCTCTACTTCTCCTCGATGGTCGCCGAGGTCCACACCAATCGGGAGCACAAGGGCTATATTGCGCAGAGCAACGGCGGTGTCCTCGGCGGCGGGGTCTTTTCCATCTACCTGCCTTAGCCGTGAAGGGCCTGAAGGATATTCGAGGGATGGCCCCTTTCCATCCGTATTCCCTTCGTGGTCGAGTCAATCCCGATCGGGTAGGGTGTGCCGACGATAGGAGGCGCACCGGTCGGAAAGTGGCGCGCCTCGTCCCTCGGCACACCCTGCGCATATCTTTCCTTCATGCCTCTCATGGTCGAATCAACCGTAACCACCAGCGATGACGGTTGGCTGCAAGGCGCGCGGCGGGTAGCTTCGCCCAACTGCGACGAGCGGCCGGCGGGGGAGCGGGTGAGCCTGCTGGTGATCCACAACATCAGCCTGCCGCCCGGCGAGTTCGGCGGTCCTTACATCGACCGTCTCTTCACCAATACCCTTGATCCCGAGGACCATCCCTTCTTCGCCGAAATTCACGCGCTGCGCGTCTCCTCCCACCTGCTGATTCGCCGCGACGGTGAGTTGGTCCAGTATGTCCCCCTCGCGGCTCGCGCCTGGCACGCCGGGACGTCGAGTTTCCACGGGCGCGAACGCTGCAACGACTACTCCATCGGCATCGAGCTGGAGGGGGGCGACGAGGTGCCCTACCGCGACGCCCAGTATGCACGGCTCGCCGAGGTGACCGCCGCGATCCGCGCCGCCTATCCTGCCATCACCGCCGAGCGCATCACCGGCCACGCCGATATCGCCCCCGGGCGCAAGACCGACCCCGGCCCCGCCTTCGACTGGCACCGCTACCTCGCCTCCATCCGTTGAGCGCCCGCGGTGTGGCGCTTTCCGGTTGCCCGCAGCGGGGCAGTTTGGTTAGAATACGCGGCTTCCCGTTTGCACGGGTCCTCCTTGCTTCACCGCGTCGTGCGGGAAGCTGCTAATCCATAAGGGGTTTTTGGCTAATGCGTCATTACGAAATCGTCTTCATGGTGCACCCGAACCAGTCCGAGCAGGTGCCTGCCATGATCGACCGCTACCGCAAGACCATCGAAGGCAGCGGCGGTGCCATCCACCGTCTCGAGGATTGGGGTCGCCGCCAGCTGGCCTACCCGATCCAGAAGGTCCACAAGGCCCACTACGTGCTCATGAACATCGAGTGCAACAGCGAGGCCCTGGAGGAGCTGACCTCCGCGTTCCGCTTCAACGACGCCGTGCTGCGCAACCTGGTGATCACCATGAAGGGCGCGGTTACCGAGACCTCTCCCCTGGCCAAGGCTAAGGAGCAGGAGGAGTCCCGCGGCAGTGATCGTCGCGACGACTCCGCCGGTGAGTCGAAGTCCGACCGGAGCGAAGCGGACGAGTAATCGTCGGCTTCGCCCCGTCGCATCCCAGCATCTGAACGAGAGGTTGTTTCCATGGCCCGTTTCTTCCGTCGCAAGAAGTATTGCCGCTTTACCGCCGAAGGGATCACCGAGATCGACTACAAGGATCTCGTCACCCTGAAGAACTACATCACCGAGACCGGCAAGATCGTTCCCAGCCGGATCACCGGTACCAAGGCCAAGTATCAGCGCCAGTTGGCCAGCGCCATCAAGCGCGCCCGCTATCTGGCCCTGCTGCCCTACACCGACTCCCACGAATAAGGGGGGCTCGCCCCCCTGGCGGTTCGCGCCGGGTATGGAGTGCGGATGAAAGCGCTGGCCTCCTTCATCATGCGCGGTCGCCAATGGGCGGTGCTGGTGAGCGCCGTTGCCGCGGTGCTCTCGCTCTACCTGCCGCCGCTGAGTTACATCAGCGGGGCGGCGGTGACCCTGGTGGTATTGCGCCACGGGGCCTTCGAAGGGGCGTTGGTGACCATCGGCGCGGTCCTCGCCTCCGCCCTCTTCGGTTGGGTGGCGATGGGGACCCCGGCAGCGGCTGCCGGCTTCCTCATCGTCCTCTGGCTGCCGCTCTATCTCGCCGCCCTGGTGCTGCGGCGTAGCGTCTCCCTGGCGCTCACCTTCGAGGTGGCGGCGGGGATGGCGGGGCTCGGGGTGCTGGGCGATCCGGGGGCTTGGTGGCAGGCGCTGGTGGAGGAGTTGTCGCGGCAGATACCCGCCGCCGCCCTGGGTGACCAGGCGGCCGAAGTATCGCGAGTGATGACCGGCCTGGCGGCCAGCGCGGCGCTGGCCAGCCTGCTTGCCAGCCTGCTGCTGGCCCGTTGGTGGCAGGCGCTGCTCTACAATCCCGGCGGCTTCCGCCGGGAGTTCCACGCCCTGCGCATGGGGCGGGGGGCGCGGCTGGTGGCGCTGGCGCTGTTCGCCGGGGCCTCGCTCGGTGCCGATCAGGTGGGAGCGCTCTCCACCAATCTGGCGCTGGTGGCGGTGGTGCTGTTCCTTTTCGAGGGGGTGGCGGTGGTCCACGGCGTGGTCGCCCGGATGAAGTTGGCGCAGGGCTGGCTGGTGGCGCTCTATGCACTGCTGCTGCTGGCGCTGCCGCAGATGGCGGTGCTGCTCTCCGCCCTCGGCTATGCCGATGCGTGGGTGGATTTCCGGTCCCGGGTCAAACCGCGGGACCGCAATGACTGAATTTGAAACCTGTTTACATAGGTGGTGTGAACGATGGACGTAATCCTGCTGAGCAAGGTGGAGAACCTGGGCAACCTGGGCGACCGTGTCGCCGTCAAGCCCGGCTTCGCCCGTAATTTCCTCATCCCCACCGGGAAGGCGACCTCCGCCACCCCGGCGAACATCGAGCGCTTCGAGGCGCGTCGCGCCGAGTTGGAGGCCCAGGCCGCCGAGCTGCTGGCCGCCGCCGAGGCCCGTCGCGAGCAGTTGGACGGCAAGGAGATCACCGTCTCCGCCCGCGTCGGCGACGAGGGCAAGCTGTTCGGTTCGGTCGGTGCCGGCGACATCGCCGACGCGGTGACCGCCGCCGGCGTGGCCGTCGAGCGTCGCGAGGTGCGTCTGCCCGACGGCGCCTTCCGCAATATCGGCGAATACGACGTCGAGGTGCACCTGTACACCGATGTCGACGCCACCATCAAGCTGATCATCGAAGGCGAGTAATTCAATTCCCATTTTCCCGCCGCGGGGTGTGCGCGCTGCGCTTGCATACCCCCGCGGCGGGAAAATGGGAATAGATGTTGATGATGGATCGGCGCGGAGGCGGCTGAGCGGCGGGTGGGTGCGGTCGTTCCGTGCCCGCGTTTCAATGTGGGAATGGCGGGCGGTTTGACATGAATTTCGAGTCGACAGCCTTCATTCGCTTTGTCTTCCGATGAGTCGGCAGCCGTTCGATCCAGCGATGAACCGCCCCTTCCCCGGGGGCGGGCATGTCGATGAGGCGACCGAGGCGCTGCGCGTTCCGCCCCACTCGATCCAGGCAGAGCAGGCGGTGCTCGGCGGGTTGATGATCGCCAATGAGACCTGGGATTCGGTCTCCGACCGGGTCTCCGAGGGGGACTTCTACCGGCTGGAGCACCGGTTGATCTTCCGTGCCATCACGGAGCTGGCCCAGCAGAGTTCCCCGTTTGACGCCGTTACCGTCCATGAACGGCTCTCCAAGACCGCCGAACTCGACAGTGCCGGTGGCTCCTCCTATCTCGGCACCCTCTCCCAGAGCACCCCCTCCGCGGCCAACATCGCCGCCTACGCCGATATCGTCCGCGAACGTTCGGTGCTGCGCCAGCTGATCCAGGTGGGAACCGAGGTGGCCAACAGCGGCTACGTCACCGAGGGGCGGCCGATCACCGAACTGCTCGACGACGCCGAGCGCAAGGTGTTCGAGATCGCCGAGCAGTCGGCGCGCTTCTCCCGCGGCGGCGCCCGCGGCATGAAGGAGGTGCTGAAGAACGTCGTCGAGAAGATCGACGAGCTGTTCAACTCCGACAGCCACATCACCGGCGTGACCACCGGCTTCAACGACTTCGACGAGAAGACCGCCGGCCTCCAGCCCGCCGACCTGGTCATCGTCGCCGGGCGCCCGTCCATGGGTAAGTGCGTCGAGGCCTCCACCGAGATCGTGCTGGAGGACGGCAGCGTTGAGACCATCGAGACGCTCTATCGCCGTCGGCGTGCGCGGCTGCTTACCCTCGCCAACGATTGGCGGCTCCACGTCACCGAGCCCTCCGCCTTTGTCGATGACGGCGAGAAGCCGGTTTTTCGCCTCACCACCCGCCTGGGTCGCGCCATCGAGACCACCGCGACCCACCCCTACCTGACGCCCCGTGGTTGGCGTCCCCTGGATGAGCTGTCGATCGGCGAGCGGGTCGCGGTGCCCCGGGCGTTGCCGCTGTTCGGCGACGAGGCCATGCGCGATTGCGAGGTCAAGCTGCTCGGCTATCTGCTTGGCGATGGCTGTCTCACCCTCACCCGGGGGGCCCCCAAGTTTACCAATGTCGATACCCGCATGCAGGCCGATTTCATGGCGGCGGTTGCGGAGTTCGGTGGCGTGCGCGCCACCCTCAAACGGCGTAGTGGCCGTGCGCCGGATATCTCCATCGCCGCCGACGGGCAGGATGTCGCCCGTCACCGGGAACGTTTTGCTGCGGGGCTCCGTGGCGCCTTGGAAGCCGCCGGGCTTTCCGGTCGCCAGTTCGCCCTGGCGGTCGATGTTTCGCCCGCCAGCGTTTGGAACTGGACCCACAGCCGGAGTATGCCCGGTGCCGAACTCTTCTCCCGCGTTGCCGCGTTTTTCCAGCAAGAGCGGGTTGGTGAATGGGTGCCGGAAGGGCGTGAATGCGCCGCGGCCAGCAGCCGCAACGCGGTGACCCGTTGGCTCGAAGGGCTCGGTGTGTGGGGCAAGGACGCTCACGGAAAGTTCATCCCGGCCCCGGTGTTCCGGCTGCCGAGGTCGCTGATGGCGCTGTTCATCAATCGCCTTTTCGCAACCGATGGCTGGGCTACGCTGCTCAGCAGCGGTCGGGGCCAGTTGGGCTTTTCCACCGTCAGCGAGCGGATGGGGCGCCAGCTCCAGCACCTTCTGCTCCGTTTCGGCGTGATCGCCAAGCTGCGCTCGCGGCAGGTCAAGCTGGGTGAGCGGCGCCACCGAGCGTGGCAGTTGGACATCACCGATCCCGCCTCGATCATGACGTTTGCCGCGGAGATCGGCATCTTCGGCAAGGAGGAGGCGGTAGAACGGGTGGTCCGGGCAGTGGCCGGCAAGCGGCGCCAGACCAATCGGGATCTGATTCCGCTCGAGTTTTGGGAGGACCTGGCGCGCGCCAAGGGCGATGAGCCGTGGAGCCATTTGGCGCGTCGTGCCGGATTGGAAGGGAGCAGCAACATCCATGTGGGGCGTCGTGCCCTGAGTCGGGATCGCCTCGCCCGGCTCGCCGCCGCGTTGGACGACCAGCGGCTGGGCGATCTGGCGGCGAGCGACGTCTATTGGGACGAGGTCGCCGCCATCGATTACCTCGGGCGCAAACGGGTCTACGATCTCACCATCCCCGAGACCCACAACTTCGTCGCCAACGACCTCTGCGTCCACAACACCACGTTCGCCATGAACATGGCGGAGAACGCCGCGATGAAGGCGGGCAAGTCGGTGGCGGTGTTCTCGATGGAGATGCCGGCCGAATCGCTGGTCATGCGTATGCTCTCCTCCCTCGGGCGGATCGATCAGCACCGGCTGCGCGTCGGCGACCTGACCGACGACGACTGGCCGCGCATCACCTCCACCGTGCAGATCCTCTCCGAGGCGAAGATCTTCATCGACGACACCCCGGCGCTCTCTCCCACCGAGATGCGCTCCCGCGCCCGGCGCATCGCCCGCGAGCACGGCCTCGACATGATCGTGGTCGATTACCTGCAGCTGATGCAGGTGCCGGGGATGAAGGAGAACCGCACCGCCGAGATCTCCGAGATCTCCCGCGGCCTGAAGGGGCTGGCCAAGGAGCTCAACGTGCCGGTGATCGCGCTCTCCCAGCTCAACCGTTCACTGGAACAGCGCCCCAACAAGCGGCCGGTGATGTCGGATCTTCGCGAATCGGGTGCGATCGAGCAGGACGCCGACGTGATCGTCTTCATCTACCGCGATGAGGTCTACAACCCCGACACCCCCGAAAAGGGCAAGGCGGAGATCATCATCGGCAAGCAGCGCAACGGCCCCATCGGCACGGTGAACCTCACCTTCCTCGGCAAGCACACCCGCTTCGAGAACTACATCCCCGAGATCTACGGCGGCGAGGAATATTAGTGTTCCGCTCTACGATCAATGGCAGACAGCGGGACAACGGCGGGGTAGTGCACCGATGAGCTACGCCGCTCGCGCGGTGATCGACCTCGGCGCGCTGCGCCACAACCTTTCGCGCGTGCGCGCCGTCGCGCCGGACTCCCGGGTGCTGGCGGTGATCAAGGCGGACGGCTACGGCCACGGCATGCTGCGGGTGGCCCGCGCCCTGGAGGGGGCCGACGGCTTCGCGGTGGGGCGGATGGCCGAGGCGCTGGCACTGCGCGAGGCGGGGACCGAGCAGCCGGTGTTGCTGCTGGAGGGGGTGTTCGACGAGGAGGAGCTGCGCCTTGCCGCCACCCACGACCTTCACTGCGTGGTCCACACCTTCGAGCAGATCGCGATGCTGGAGGCGGCCTCGCTGCCCCGGCCGATCACCGCCTGGATGAAGATCGACAGCGGCATGGGGCGGATCGGTTTTTCCGCCGAGACGGCGGAGGCAGCGTGGCGGCGCCTCCACGCCTGCCCGGCGGTGGCGCCGGTGGTCCATCTCTGCTCGCATATGGCGCGTGCCGATGAGCGTGAGGGGCCCTACGCCGCCGAGCAGTTGGCCTGCTTCGAGGCGGTGGCCGCACGCCTCGACCCACCCGCCGGCTGGCGCTCGCTGGCCAATTCGGCCGGCGTCTTCGGCCATCCGCGGACCCACTTCGACTGGGTCCGTCCCGGCATCTCCCTCTACGGCATCTCGCCGTTCACCGAAGGCCACGGCGGGGAGCTGGGGCTACGTCCGGTAATGACCCTCTCCACCCGCCTGATCGCCATCCAGCAGCGCCAGGCGGGCGACGCCATCGGCTACGGCGGCGGCTACCGTTGTCCTGAGGCGATGCCGGTGGGGGTGGCTGCCATCGGCTACGGCGATGGCTATCCCCGCCACGCCACCGAGGGCACGCCGGTGCGGGTCAACGGCGTGCGCGTGCCGCTGGTGGGCCGCGTCTCCATGGACATGATCACCCTCGACGTGCGCGGCGTGCCCGATGCGCGGGTGGGCGACGAGGTGGTGCTGTGGGGCGAGGGGCTGCCGGTCGAGGAGGTCGCCGAGCACGCCGGCACCATCGCCTACGAACTCCTCTGCGGCGTCACCCGCCGTGTCGTGGTGGAAGAGCGGTAGGCCGCAGGTTGGGCGTGCATCCTTCCTTCGTGGCGCTCCACGCCCGTTGAGCGGGCGCGCCGAGATCCGCCGCATCCCCAGCATCAGAAAATTACTAATTGTGTCTTTGTTGGTTGCGCGTTAGCTTGTCTTTCCGTTCGATGAGATGGGTAGACAAGCGACAAGCGACAAGCGACGCTTTACACTCCTCGGTGATCAAATCATTTCGCCTGGCGGGTGATCTTTCAGTTCGTCGAGAAGCACGCCGAACTGATCGACTATCTCGATTATCACTGAAGGGGTAGAGCGGTCATGGACACCACCATGCACGATCCCGCCCATCTCGGCGAGGTGCTGCGCGAGTACCTCCCCGAGGGGATGAGCGTGAAAGAAGCGGCGGCCCGTCTCGGGGTGACCCGCCAGGCGCTGTCGGCGATCCTCAACGGCCGCGCCGGGATCAGCGCCGACATGGCGCTGCGGCTGGCCGAGGCGCTGGGGACCAGTGCCGAGATGTGGATATCGATGCAGGGGGCCTACGACCTGTGGACTGCGCGCAACCGCCCACGGCCGAAGGTGCGGCGGATCGCCGCGTAAGCCACACCCTTTTCCCGGGGTGTCGCGCCATCGGTGGGTATACTGCGGAGATCTCCACTTCGAACCGGGTCCCGCTCATGTCTCCCGCACGCCGCTTTGCCCCTTTGATTGCGTTCCTGCCGCTATCCGTGATGGCGGCGACCGACAGCGCCGTCTACGACTACCTCAACGCCCAGCGCGCCGCCGCCGGGATGAGCCCGCTGGCGATCAACGCCCTGCTGGAGCAGGCGGCGACCAACCACGCCGAGTATCTCAGCATCAATCGCACCACCGGCCACTGGGAGGACTCCGCCAACCGCGGCTACACCGGCGACTACGCCAACGGGCGGGTGGCCGCGGTCGGCTACTCATCGCAGCAGGTATCGGAGAATCTGGTCACCGGTTTGGCGGATGACACCGCCGCCGTCGACAACCTGATGGGGGCAATCTACCACCGGCTCGGTTTTCTCGATTTCACCATCGACGAGGTGGGCATCGGTTCGCTCCACCCGGCGTTGGCGGTGCTCGACCCCCAGTACGTCTATGACATGGGCAACGCCGGCGTGCGTGCGCTCTGCGAAGGGGCGGCGTTCGCCGGGAGTGGTGCGGTCGGCGGCGTCTGCGCCCCCGATCGTCCGGTCGACGGTGCGGCCCTTCGGCGCGCCCTGGATGGGGTGGCCAATGCCAACCCGTCGTGGGTGCTATGGCCGCCGGATGGAGCGCTGCGGGTGCCGCCCGCCTTCTACGACGAGGTTCCCGATCCGCTGCCGGACTATGCGGTGTCCGGTTATCCGATCTCCATCCAGTTCAACGACCGGCGGATGAGCGAGGTGCAGTTGACCTCGTTTCGCCTGTACCGGGTCGGCGATGGTCAGGAGGTCACCGATGTTCGGCTGCTCGATCGCTCGAACGATCCCGCCGGTGACCTCAGTGCCTACCAGTTCGCGCTCTTTCCGCTGGAGCGTCTCGCCTGGGACACCGAATACCGGGTCGAGGCGCGTTTCGTCGCCGACGGGGTGGTGCGCGGGCTGAGCTGGCAGTTCAAGACCCGCAATCCCGGTTACCCGCTCTATGCCGTCGCCGGTCAGGGAGAGACGATTTCGGTCGGTGCCGGTTCCACTCTCGCCGTCTATATCCCACCCTCCGCCGAGGTTCCCTACATGAGTCAGGTGCGCTGGAGTGCCAGCGGGGATGTCGCGGTGGAGAGCCGCTTCGCCGACAACAATACCCTCATTGTCTCCGTCACCGGCGCGGCCGGCGGCAGCGTGCTGTTCACCACCGACGCCGGGGGGTTCTCGGTCGTCACCACCGCGGAGGCCCCGCTTACGGCCCTGGATGAGGAGCCCGACTACGCCTCGCCGGCCGCCGCCTCGCCGGCCGCCGCCTCGGCGGGCGTCGAGCCGTCGGCCGACTGCGGCGAGCTGCCGCGCTACGAGCTGGCCGGCGAGCGGCTGACGATCCCCGCGGTGGCGGTGGGGGTGGACTACTTCAA
The DNA here is from genome assembly GCF_054657215.1 of Endothiovibrio diazotrophicus. Taxonomy (NCBI): domain Bacteria; kingdom Pseudomonadati; phylum Pseudomonadota; class Gammaproteobacteria; order Chromatiales; family Thioalkalispiraceae; genus Endothiovibrio; species Endothiovibrio diazotrophicus. The sequence continues at coordinate 17,562 of NZ_BAAHXB010000075.1, read as the reverse complement.
CGCGGAGTTGCCGCTGCTGTCGGCGGAGGGGCTGCGCTTTGCGGTGAGTGACGTGCAACCCGCTATCGGGGCCAGCGGTTGTGCGGGGGCGGTGTACGACCCGCTGAGCGGCGCGGTAACCCTGCCGCGGGTCGAACTGGTGCCGTCGTCGGCCGGTTATCCCGCCTATCGGGTGGTGTTGTGGCCGGCGCCCCGCGATGGGGAGCTGGGGTTTTCGGTGGGGGCCCTAAGACCCCTTTGACGATCTCACAAAAGAGGTAGCACGCTTACCCTTTGGGGTTGGCGAGCGCGTCGCGCAATCCCAGGTGGACGGTGAACGGTTCGAAGTCCTTGTCGGCGTGGAGCAGCGGCAGGTCGTTGCGGATGCAGAAGGTGGCGATGAGGGTGTCGATGGTCTTGCGTACGGTGATGCCCCGTTTGCGCAGTGTCCGGTAGTGGTCGGCGGCGAGCAGGGCGGTGTCGCGGTCGACCAGTTGGTAGAGGGTGACGGTGGTCAGCAGCCGTTTCGCGGTGGCGTAGTGCCGGTCGTCGCGGAACCCTTGGAGCACCTCGGTGAGGATCAGGTCGCCTGCGGCGACCGGATGGGTGCCGAGCAGGCGGTCCAGGTGATCGGTCTGTAAGGTGGGGCGGCCGTTGAAATAGTCGATCCAGACGCTGGAATCGACCAGGATCAACGATCCCGCCTCGCCTCGTCCAGGTCGCCTTCCCACTTCAGCTTGCCGCGGAAGGCGCGGATCTCCTCTTCCCGTTTGAGCTGAATCAGGGTCCGCAGGCCCTGCTCCACCACCTCGCGCTTGCTGCGGGCGCCGGTCAGCTTGAGGGCATCGCTCATCAATTCGTCGCTGATTACGATGTTGGTGCGCATCGGGAGGTGCCTATGTGTATTGATTGCTGATTTATTACACATTAAGGCCCGGGGGATGGGAAAAGTCAATCGATAGGCCCTTTCGTGCGGACGGGGGATAATGGCGCCCATGGCCAAGATCAAGACCCAATACAGCTGCCGCGAATGCGGCGCGCTCTCCAGCAAATGGGCGGGGCAGTGTCCCGACTGCGGGGCGTGGAACACCCTGGAGGAGAGCGCGGTGGCGCCGGCCTCGCCGAAGGGGGGGCGCTTCTCGGGCTATGCCGGTACGGCCGGGGCGGTGGCGGTGCAGCCGCTCTCCGAGGTGGTGGCGACCGAGGAGGCGCGCATCGCCACCGGTATCGGCGAGCTGGACCGGGTGCTCGGCGGCGGGCTGGTGGCCGGTTCCGTGGTGCTGATCGGCGGCGATCCGGGGATCGGCAAGTCGACCCTGCTGTTGCAGGCGTTGACCGGCCTCGCCGAGAACCTCGCGACCCTCTACGTCACCGGCGAGGAGTCGCCGCAGCAGATATCCATGCGCGCCCAGCGGCTGGGGGCGTCGGGCTCGCCGCTGCGGCTGGTGGCGGAGACCGGGGTGGAGCGGATCCTCGCCACCGCCGAGGTGGAGCGACCGCAGGTGATGGTGGTGGACTCGATCCAGACCATCTTCACCGAGCAGTTGCAGTCGGCCCCCGGCGCGGTGGCCCAGGTGCGCGAGAGCGCGGCGCAGCTGGTGCGCTACGCCAAGCGCAGCGGCACCGCGCTGTTCCTGGTCGGTCACGTCACCAAGGAGGGAACCCTGGCGGGGCCGCGGGTGCTGGAGCACATGGTCGACACCGTGCTCTATTTCGAGGGCGACAGCTCCAGCCGCTATCGGGTGGTGCGCGCCTTCAAGAACCGCTTCGGCGCGGTCAACGAGCTGGGGGTCTTCGCCATGACCGAGCGCGGGCTCCACCCCGTGGCCAATCCTTCGGCGATCTTCCTCTCGCGCCATGAGGAGCCGGTGGCGGGGTCGGTGGTGATGGTTACCCGCGAGGGGAGCCGGCCGCTGCTGGTGGAGGTGCAGGCGCTGGTCGACGAGTGCCGCGGCGGCAATCCGCGGCGGCTCACCCTGGGGCTGGAGCAGAACCGGCTCTCCATGCTGCTGGCGGTGCTGCACCGTCACGGCGGGGTGGTCACCTACGACCAGGACGTCTTCGTCAACGTGGTCGGCGGGGTGCGGGTCAACGAGACCGGCGCCGATCTGGCGGTGCTGCTGGCGGTGCTCTCCAGCCTGCGCGACCGGCCGCTGCCCCACGAGCTGGTGGTGTTCGGCGAGGTCGGGCTGGCCGGTGAGATCCGCCCGGTGCCGAACGGTCAGGAGCGGCTCAACGAGGCGGCCAAGCACGGCTTCACCCGCGCCATCGTGCCCAAGGCCAACGCGCCGAAGAAGGGGGTCAAGGGGATGGAGGTGATCGCCGTCCAGCGCCTCGCCGAGGCGCTGGATCAGGTGTGATGGTGGGTGCGACTGTCAGACGGATCGCTGTTGCAGGTCAAAGGCAAAAGGCAAAAGGCAAAAGGTCAAAGGACCTTCGGTCAGCGCTATCCGATCTTCGGCGCGGTGCCGGTCGGGAGCCGAAGAGAGGGTTCGGTATGGCCTCTCTTTCCTTTGACCTTTGACCTTTAACCTTTTGCCTTTCACCTGAAACGCCGGTACACCGTTTGGCGTCGGTCGCCTCTCGGGCGGCTCTCGTTGCCTATCCCGCAGTCAGTTCGGAGAGCTCGCGGTCGACCAGATCGGGATCGCCGGTGTTGAGTTCGATCAGCCGGCGCAGGTGGCTGAAGCTGTCGACGTCGATGTCCTTCCAGGTGGCGCCGATCTGGCCGCGCTCGCGGTGGGCCACCTCCAGCTCCATGTGGATCCCCTCGGGGTCGTCGCCGAGCGGCAGGCTGAGGGTGAGCGGGCCCTCCATAACGAACTCCTCGGGCTCGATCAGCAGCACGCCCTTCAGCGAGATGTCGATCAGACGGGTGGTCCAGCGCCGCTCGGGGGTACCGAGGGTGGCCTCGGCGTCGAACAGGATACGATGGAAGTGGCGGCGTTCGTGGTCGCTCATGGGCGTTTGTTCCTCTTCTCCGGAGCCGTTTTCTTTCCCGGATTATAGGGCCTTTGGAGGGCGACGGGTTACGCGTCGTCCTGTTGCCGGCGGAAACGGATGATATGGCGGCGCTGCTGCTTGTCGGGACGGCGCTCGGGCGTGGGGTTGGCGGCGCGCTCCAGCTTGAGCTGTTCGGCGAGCCGTTCGCGCTTCAGGCGGCTCTCCTCCCGCTCCGCGTAGAGCAGCGCCGCCTCGCGCGCCGGTCCCCGTTTGCCGGAGAGCGCGCGCACCTCGATAACGAACTGGTAGGGGCCCTTGGTGATGGTCAGCTCATCTTCGATCGCCACCGGGCGGCTCGGTTTGGCCCGCGTGCCATTGACGTGGACGTGCCCCCCCTGCACCGCCTCGGCGGCCAGCTGGCGGGTCTTGAAAAAGCGGGCGGCCCACAGCCACTTGTCGACGCGGATCTTCTCGTCGCTCATTCCAGCAGCTCGGTGTCGTCGTGGGCGTAGGGCGGGGCACAGCAGCAGAGGATCTTCAGCGGGCCGTCGCCGCGGTTTGCGACGCGGTGGGGGGTGCCGGGGGGGATCGCCACGGTGTCGCCGGGCTCCACTTCGAAGCGCGCCTCGCCGAGGGTCATCACGCCGCAGCCGGCGGTGACGTGGTAGAGCTCTTCGCTGCGCCGGTGGCGGTGGAGGAGGGTAGAGGCGCCGGCCGGGACGATGGCCTCGGCGAGGCTCTGCAGATGGCTGCCGTGGTGGGCCCCGTGGAGGGCGGGGTGCATCAGCTCGCGGATCTCGGAGCCGTCCTTGGTGGTGTACGGGGTGGCGTCGCGGTAGCGGCTCTTCATTGTCGGGTGACGGGGTTGCAGGTTGGTATCAGGTTGCCACGCTTCCTGTCACCTGTCACCTGTGGTCGGCTCACTCCTCGCCGAGCACCTGGAGCAGCGCCCGCCGCCGCTCCGTGGGCCAGCCGGAGACGATCTCCATCACCCGGCGCAGATCGGCCGGCATGGCGTTGTATTCGCCCGTCGGCTCCGAGGCACCCCGGTGCATCGGGCCATTCCCCTTGGCCAGCCACTCGTAGTTGACCCGCAGCACCTCGGTGAGGGCGTCCATGTTGGCGTGGCTGGGCAGCACCTTGGGGCGGGTCTCCCACTGGGCGATGGCGCTGCGGCTGACGCCGACGCGGGCGGCCAACTCGTCCTGGGTCAAGCCGGCCTCTTTCCGTGCCGCGCGGATGCGTTTTCCGATTTCCATGTCCTAAGGTTATTGAGGCTAACATCCGGTTGCAACGTTATTTTTGTTGACTGTTCGAGTTATCCGTTCTAACGTGGAAGTTATCGGATCATAATGTGTGCCTGGAGGCGGCATGAAACTGGCTGACTATCTGGATCGGGAGGGGATGACCCACGCCGATTTCGCGGCGAAGTTGGGCGTCTCCCGCTCGGCGGTGACCCAGTGGACCAACGCGATGACCCTGCCCACCGGTGAGCGGATGGTGCTGATCCACCGCTTGAGCGGTGGCGCGGTGGGGCTGGAGGATTGGCCGTTGCCGGAGGAGCGCGGGCGGAGGGTTGCGCGGTAACGCTGCCGATCTCGCGGGTAAGGGACAGCGCTGGTGTTGCCGCGGTATGCTCATGTCCCATGAACCGTATCACACCCTCCGGCCGCGGCACCGGCGCCAATCCGGCCGGCCGCTTCGCCGGCCGGTGGGCCGAGCCGGAAGATGACGGCTGGAGTGGGCTCGACGAACCATCGTCGCCGCTGCGCACCACGCTTACCGAGGAGCGCGCACGCACCATCCTCTCCCACAACCGCTCGCCGGACGTCCCCTTCTCGGCGTCGATCAACCCCTACCGGGGCTGCGAGCACGGCTGTATCTACTGTTACGCCCGTCCGACCCACGCCTACCTCGACCTTTCGCCCGGTCTCGACTTCGAGTCGCGGCTGTTCGTCAAACGGGAGGCCCCGCAGCTGCTGGAGGAGGCGCTGCGCCACCCCCGTTACCGCTGCGAGCCGATCGCCCTGGGGGCCAACACCGACGCCTACCAGCCGGTGGAGCGCTACCAGCGGGTGACCCGCGGGGTGGTGGAGGTGATGGCACGCTTCCGTCAGCCCTTCACGGTGGTCACCAAGTCGGCCCTGGTGGAGCGGGAGCTGGATCTGATCGCCCCGCTGGCGGCGCAGGGGGTGGCCGGGGTGTGCATCTCGCTGACCACCCTCGACCGTGCCCTGGCCCGCCGTCTGGAGCCCCGCGCCACGGCGCCGCAGCGACGGCTGGAGACGATCCGCCGGTTGAGCGAGGCGGGGGTGGCGGTGGGGGTGCTGGCCGCGCCGATCATCCCGGGACTCAATGACCAGGAGCTGGAGTCGCTGCTGGCGGCGGCCCGCGAGGCGGGGGCGCGGTTCGCCCGCTATCAACTGGTGCGCCTGCCGTTCGAGGTGGAGGGGCTGTTCGAGCAGTGGCTGGCCGAACACCACCCGCTGGCCGCCGAACGGGTGATGGGGCTGGTTCGCGAGTGCCATGATCAGCGGCCCCACGACACCCGCTTCGGCCTGCGCATGCGCGGCAGCGGCGCGGTCGCCGAGTTGATCGCCCAGCGTTTCCGGCTCGCCTGGCGGCGCCTCGGCTTCGTCGATCCGCCGCCGCTGCGCTGCGACCGTTTCACCGTCCCGCCGCGCAGCGGGGATCAGATGGGGCTGTTTTGATTCCGGGGTGGCGCGAGGTTCGAGAGTGCCGGTCAAAGGGCAAAGGTCAAAGGTCAAAGGTCAAAGGTCAAAGGTCAAAGGTCAAAGGTCAAAGGTCAAAGGGCCTTCGTTCGGCGCAATCTGCTCTTCGAGGCCATATGGGTCAAGGGGGGGGCATGGGTGGGACGGCACGGCCCCATGCCTTTCGCCTTTAACCTTTCGCCTTTAACCTTTCGCCTTTAACCTGAAGCCACCTGGGGCGGTTTGCCCTTCCATCTGCGTTAAAATGCCCCCTGGTCTGGCGAACGGGTGGGTGTGATGGCGCAATGTGCGGATGTGGTGGTGGTCGGTGGCGGGCTGATCGGGATGTTGACCGCCCGCGAGCTGGCCCTGGCAGGGGCCTCGGTGCGGCTGCTGGAACGGGGTCGCACCGGCCGCGAGTCCTCCTGGGCCGGCGGCGGCATCGTCTCCCCCCTCTATCCCTGGCGCTACGCCGACGCGGTCACCGCCCTGGCCCGCTGGGGGCAGCTCCACTACCCGGCGCTGGCCGAGCGACTGGCCGCGGAGAGCGGCATCGACCCCGAGTTCACCCGTAGCGGGCTGCTGATCCTCGACCTGGAGGAGCGCGCCCGGGCCCTCGCTTGGGCGGCCGGTCACGAGGCGCGGCTGGAGGAGGTGGCGGGGCGTGCGCTCCGCGACGTGGAGCCGCGGCTGGCGGAGGGATTCGAACGCGGGTTGTGGCTGCCGGAGGTGGGGCAGCTGCGCAACCCGCGGCTGCTCAAGGCGCTGCGCCACACCCTGGCGCCCTGCGGGGTGCGGGTGGAGGAGGATTGCGAGGTGACCGGCCTGGTGGTGCGCGGCGAGCGGGTGGTCGGGGTGGAGGGCGCCGCCGGCCGGGTCGACGCCGAGCGGGTGGTGGTGGCCGGTGGCGCGTGGAGCGCCGGGCTGCTGGAGGGATTCGGGGGCGAGGTGAAGGTGCGACCGGCCCGCGGCCAGATGATCCTCTTCAAGACCGTCCCCGGCCATCTGCAGCGGATGGTGATGCGCGAAGGACGCTACCTGATCCCGCGGCGCGACGGGCGGGTGCTGGCCGGTTCCACCCTGGAGTACGTGGGCTTCGACAAGTCCACCACCGAACAGGCCCTGGCGGAGCTGTCGGCCGCCGCCCACGCCCTGCTGCCGAGTCTCGGCCAGTTCGCCGTGGAGCACCACTGGGCGGGATTGCGCCCCGCCTCCCGTTCCGGCATTCCCTTCATCGGCGAGCATCCCGCGGTCGGCGGCCTCTATCTCAATACCGGCCACTTCCGCAACGGCGTGGTGCTGGGGGCCGCCTCGGCACGGCTCGCCGCCGACCTGGTGCTGGGACGCGAGCCGATCCTCGATCCCGCCCCCTACGCCCTTGGTGCCGAGCGCGGCGAGGTGGAGTTCTGAGATCGGCCGATCTTCCTATTTCATATCGAAACGGTATACTTTTACCCCATGAACGCCATCCACCCCCATCGGCCCGCCCCCCGGCAGGGGATCGTCGAGCTGCTTCAGGCCCACGACATCGTGCCTACCCAGCAGCGGGTCGAGATCGCCCGGTGGCTCTTCTCCGAGCCGCGCCACCTCTGCGCCGAGCAGCTGATCGGCCTGGTCGGCGAGGCCGGCTGCCGGGTCTCCAAGGCGACCGTCTACAACACCCTCGGGCTGTTCGTCGGGCGCGGCCTGGTGCGTGAGCTGATCGTCGATCCCGAGCGGGTCTTCTACGACACCTCCACCCACCACCACCACCACTTCTTCAACGTCGATACCAGCGAGTTGATCGACATCCCCGAGGAGGCGCTGGCCATCGCCCATCTGCCGGAGGCCCCCTTGGGGACCGAGACCACCGGCGTTCAGGTGATCATCCGCATCCGCAATTCGCGCCAGTAAGGGCCCGCGAAAGAATAACTTCCTGCGCGGGCTAAGGTTCTCACGGTCTGCCCTTGCGCGGACGGAGCAGCGCGGCGCCGAGGGATTCTCCCTTCGCCAGCAGCTCCTCGAAACGGATCTTGTCGAGCGGTTTGGAGACCAGGAAGCCCTGCAACTCGTCGCACCCCTTGTCGTCGAGGAAGGTGAGCTGGTCGTTGTCCTCCACCCCCTCGGCGACCACCCGCAGCTCCATTGCCTTGGCCACCGAGAGCACCGCCGAGACGATCGCCCGGTCGTTGGAGTCCGCGGCCAGGTCGCGGACGAAGGAGCGGTCGATCTTCAGCGAGTGGAGCGGGAACTGCTTGAGGTAGCTGAGCGAGGAGTAGCCGGTGCCGAAGTCGTCGATGGAGATCGACACGCCGCGCTCGCGCAGCGCCTGCATCACCCGGATCGCCGAATCGACGTCGCGCATCACCATGCTCTCGGTGATCTCCACCTCGAAGTGCTTGGGGGCGAGGCCGGTATCGGCGAGCACCTCGTCGATCCGGTCGAGCAGCCGGCTGTCCTGGAACTCGCGGGCGGAGATGTTGACCGCCACCTTGAGGTCGTGGCCCTGGCGGTTCCACTCCAGGCAGTCGCGGGCGGCGCGTTCCATCACCCAGCGCCCCAGCGGCAGGATCAGCCCGGTCTCCTCGGCCACCGGGATGAACTCGAACGGCGGGATCACGCTGCCGTCGGGCTGCGGCCAGCGCACCAGCGCCTCCATCCCGGTGACCCGGCCGCTCTCCAGGTCGAGCTTCGGCTGGTAGTGGAGTACCAGGTCGTCCTCCTTGATCGCCTGCAGCAGCTTCGCCTCCATCGCCAGCCGTTCGCTGGTGCGGTCGTTCATCTCCTCCTGGTAGAAGCTGGCGATCCCCTTGCCCCGCTCCTTGGCGCGGTACATGGCGAGATCGGCGTTCTTGGTCAGGGTCTCGAAGTCCTCGCCGTTGTCCGGGTAGAGCGCGATGCCGATGCTCGCGCCGACGATGATGTCGTGGCCGCGGATGGTGGTCGGGATGTGCAGCTCGTCGAGCAGGTCGCGGGCGACCCGCGCGGCGTCCTCCTCCTCGACCACGTCGGTGACGATCACGGTGAACTCGTCGCCGCCCATGCGCGCCACCGTGTCGGCGGAACGCACGCAGCGGCGCAGCCGCTCGGCGACCCCTTGCAGCAGCTCGTCGCCGGCGCTGTGGCCGAGGGTGTCGTTGACGTGCTTGAAGCGGTCGAGGTCGATGAAGAAGAGCGCCAGCCGCTTGTCGTGGCGCCGCGCGGCGGCGAATTCGTGCTCCAGCCGGTCGCGGAACAGCATCCGGTTGGGCAGGCCGGTGAGCGGGTCGTAGTAGGCGAGCCGCTCCAGCCGCTCCTCGGCGTTCTTCGCCTCGGTGATGTCGGTGAAGATGCCGATGTAGTGCTCGACATTGCCGGCGCGGTTGTAGACCGCGTTGATGGTCAGCCGCTTGGGGTAGACCTCGCCGTTCTTGCGCCGGTCCCACACCTCGCCCCGCCACGCCCCGGTGTCGGCGATCCGCTGCCACATCGCGGCGTAGAAGTCGTCGTCGTGGCGCCCCGACTTGAACTGCCGCGGGTTGCTGCCGATCGCCTCCTCGCGGTTGAAGCCGGTGATCTTGGTGAAGGCGGGGTTGATGTCGATGATCGTCCCCGTCGGGTCGGTGAGGATGATCGCCTCGCTGGTGTTCTCCACCACCTTGTGGGCGAGGCGCAGGTCCTGCTCGGCGCGGCAGCGCTCGACCATCTCCTGGCGCAGCCGCTGGTTGGCCTCGCTCAGCTCGCGGGTGCGCTCGCGCACCTTGCCTTCCAGCTCCTCGCGCGCGCGCTCTTCCAGCTCGCGCAGCCGCTGCACGTTTTCCAGCTCGCGGCTACGCGACTCCTCCTCGGCGGCACGCTGCGCCTCCTGGCTCTCGACGAAGCGGGCCATGGCGGCGACCCGCATCAGGAACACCTCTTTGGGGTCGTCCTTGTAGATCAGGTCGATCGCGCCGGCCTCCAGGGAGTCCTGCACCACGTCGCGGCTCTGCGAGTGCATCACCGCCAGCAGATCGGCGGTCTCGGGGTGGGCGAGCAGTTCGCGGCAGAGATCGGCGCCGTTGCCGTCGGGCATGTGGTAGTCGATGATCGCCAGCCGCGGTCGCTCGGCCAGGGCGATCTCCAGCGCCTCGCCCATCGAGGCGGCGAGCAGTACCTGATAGCCGTGGGTCTGCAGCAGCCGCCCGTAGAGCATCCGCACCGTCGCCATGTCGTCGACGAAGAGCACCTTCATCGGACGGGGTTCCATGGCGGAGTGTGGGAAACGGCCATTGGGTAGACGGGGTACCGGTGTTCGATCCGCGCGGGTCGGTAGGGGAGGGTCGGAACGACGATATTCCCGGTCGACGCCCGACGAAACGACACGTTACTATAAGGCAAAATTAACCGCACGGTAACGTTTTCCACTACTTCATGCAGATCACCCCCCTCGATCGCAGCGCTGCCGGCGCGGCGCCGCCCGCCGTGGCAGGGGCCTCGTCCGCTCCGATCGCGGTGGTCGCCTTCGCGGCGGCGGGCGTCGCCTGCTGCCTGCCGCTGGCGGAGGTGGAACGGGTGCTCTTCCTGCCCGCCACCGATCCGCTGCCGGGGGCGCCGCGCTGGGTGAGCGGGCTGCTCCAACTGCCGGGCGAGTCGCTGCCGGTGATCGACCTGGCACTGCGTCTGGGCGCCGCGCCGGGCGCGCGCCACGATCTCGACACCCCGCTGTTGCTCTGCCGGCGCGGCGCGCTGGCCGGCGCGCTGCTGGTGGAGCGGGTGGAGGGGCTGCGCGAGCAGGTCGTCGCGGTGGCGGAGGGGGGCGGGGCGCGCAACAACCCGCTGTTTCGCGGCAGCTACCGCGACCCGCGCGGCACCCTGCTGATGCTCGAACTGGAACAGGCGCTGTCGCTGGCGGTGGAGGACCGCACCCGGCCGGTGGAGGCGTTCCTGCTGGCGGACGGCGCCCGGGGGAGGTCATGATCGACGCCGAGTGCGAGGCCGCCCTGTGCGGGCTGATCGCCGAGCGCCTCGGCATCGCGCTCCAGCCCCATCAGCTCGGCCGTCTGCACGCGTGCTGCGCCGAGGCCTTCGAGCGGTTCGCGGTGGAGGATTGCGGCGAACTGTGCGCGCGGCTGCGCAGCGCGCCGGCGGACGATCCGGTACTCGCCTATCTGGTGCGCGGGGTCACCGTCTGCGAGAGCCACTTTTTCCGTGATGCGCGGCAGATGGCGCTGCTCGAGCGGGAACTGCTGCCGGCGCTGATCGCCCGCCGCCGTGCCGCCGGCAACCTCACCCTGCGGCTGTGGAGCGCCGGCTGTTCCGAGGGGCAGGAGCTCTACACCCTGCTGCTGCTGCTCCATCGGCTGCTGCCCGACGCCCCGGCGTGGAATCTCCATCTGCTCGGTACCGACATCAACGTCAACGCGCTACACCATGCCATGGAGGGGTGCTACCGCGAGTGGTCGATGCGCGGGGTGGACGAGGCGCTGCGCGCCGCGGCGTTCGAGCGCCTCGGCGAGGGCGTGGGCGCGCGCTGGCGGTTGCGCCGGGAGCGCTTTCCGGCGCAGTTGCGCTTCCAGTACCTCAACCTCGCCGAGGCGGACTACCCGTCGGTGTTCACCGGCACCATCGGTCAGGACCTGATCCTCTGCCGCAACGTCTTCATCTACTTCGAACGGCCCACCGTGCGGGCGATCCTGGAGCGCTTCGCGCGCGCGCTGGCCGATGACGGCGCGCTGATCGTCGGCGCCTGCGACCATGTGCCGGACGGCGTGCCCGGGCTGCGTCTGGTGGCCGGCGAGGAGGCCTTCCACTTCCGGCGCGATGCGGCGGCCGCCCCGCCGGAGGCCCCGCCCGCCACCCTCGCGGGTCTGCCCTATGTCTCTCCGCTGGTTCCCCCGCCGCCGCCCTCCGCGCCGCCGGCGAAGGCCTCGGATACCCTCGGCACCCTGCTGCGCGAGGCCCACGCGCTGGCCGGCGAGGGGCGGCTGGAGGAGGCCGAGGCGGCCGCGCGGCGCGCGGTGGCCCACGACGACATGGCCCCCGACGGGCACTTCCTGCTCGCCCTGGTGGCGCTGGAGCGCGACCAGCCGCGGATCGCCGAGGGGGCGCTACGCCGGGTGCTGCTGCTCGATCGCGAGCACGCCCTTGGCCACTATCAGTTGGGCGTGCTGCGCCACCAACAGGGGCGCGCCGCCGCCGCCGCCCAGGCGTTGCAGCGCGCCCGCGAGATCATTGCCCGCCGCGACCCCGCGGCGGCAGTGGGCGAGTACGGCGACGGCATGACCTACGGCCACCTCGCCGAGCTGGTGAGCCACCAACTGGAGCTGTTCGATGAGTGAACGCCGCGCCGACGCGCCCCCCGTTGATGCCCGCGCGCTGCTCCCCGACGGGGCGGCGGCGCGCGAGGTGCTGGCGCGCCGCGCCGAGGAGTTGCTGCGCAGTCGCGGCTCCCCGGAAGAGGGGGCGGAGGAGGGGGCGCTGTTCCTGCGCGTCCACACCGGCGGCGGCGAGCGCTTCGGCCTGCCGCACCGCCACCTCGATGAGATCCTCTACCCGCGCGGCCTGCGCCGCGTCCCCGGCGCGCCGGCGCACATCGCCGGGGTGATCAACCGCCGCGGCGAGCTGCTCGCGGTGATCGACCTCAACCCGCTCTTCTCCCGCCCGCCGCAAGGGGTGGGTGAGGCGAGCCGCATCGTCGTGGTGCGTTCGCGGGCGGCGGGCGGGGCGACCGTTACCGCCGGCCTGCTGGTCGCCGCGGTGGAGGATGAGGAGCGCTATCGCGAGGACCGCCTGGAGCGCGCCTTCGCCGCCAAGACGCTCGCCGACACCGCCTTCGTTCGCGGACTTCACCAGGGCCGGGTTACCCTACTCGACCCCGACGCCCTGTTGCACGACCCCGCCCTGTGGGTCGACGATTCCAAGTGAGGAGCACGATGATGGGAGCCCACCCCGAGATTTCCACCCACGACGACCTGCTGCGGCTGGACCCCGAGGCGATCGAGCGGGCCAAGCGCTTCGTCGACTTCACCGCCAAGGACGCCGAGCTGCTGGCCGGCCTGCGCCCGGTGGTGGAGCCCCACGCCGCGGCGATCGTCGACGCCTTCTACGGGCGGATCGTCCAGTTCCCGCACCTCACCCGGCTGATCGGCGAGGCGGGCTCCAACGTCGAGCGCCTCAAGCGCACCCAGGTGGACTACCTGGTGCAGCTCTTCTCCGGCGACTACGGTCTCGACTACTTCATCCGCCGGCGCAAGATCGGCCTGATCCACAACCGCGTCGGCCTCGGCCCCGGCTGGTACCTGGGCGGCTACAGCCTCTACCGCCAACTGGTGATGCCGCTGCTGGTGGAGCACTTCGCGAAGAAGCCGAAGAAGATGCTGCGCGCCATCGCCGCGCTGGACAAGCTGCTGGCGCTCGACGCCGAGCAGGCGATCACCAGCTACATCGACAGCGTGATGCTGGACCTCGGCGCGCTGAGCGTCTCCAAGGAGGAGATCGAGCGGCAGGTCACCGACTACGGCCGGGTGATCGAGGCGGTGGCGGCGGGTGACCTCAGCCAGCGGGTGGCGGCCGAGGGGGAGGACGACATGAGCCGCCTCGGGCGCAGCCTCAACGACATGATCGGCAGCCTCGCGGTGATGACCGGCGGCATCGCCGGTGCCGTCGAGGCGATCCTCGCCTCGGTGGATGCGGTGAAGAACGCGGTGGCCGACCAGTCCTCGGGCGCCGCCGAGCAGGCCGCGGCGGTCAACGAGACCACCTCGACCCTCTCCGAGATCCGCGCCACCTCCAACCAGACCGCGGAGAAGGCGAGCGGGCTGGGGACGAGCGCCGAGCGCACCCGCGAGGCGGGCGAGCGCGGCCTGCGCATGGTCGAGGAGAACATCGCCGGGATGCAGTCGATCCGCGCCAAGGTGGAGGTGATCGCCGAGACGATCCTCTCCCTGTCGCGCCAGACCCAGCAGATCGGCGAGATCACCGGGGTGGTGGCGGGGCTCGCCCAGCACTCCAAGATGCTCGCGCTCAACGCCTCCATCGAGGCGGCCAAGGCGGGCGATTCGGGCCGCGGCTTCGCGGTGGTCGCCGCCGAGGTGAAGGACCTGGCCGAGCAGTCCGAGGAGTCCACCTCGCAGGTGCAGAAGATCCTCACCGAGATCCAGCACGCCACCGACCGCGCGGTGATGGCCACCGAGGAGGGGACCAAGGGGGTCGACCAGGGGGTCGAACTGATGGGGCGCACCGGCGAGGTGGTGCGCGACCTCCAGGGGGTGATCCAGCAGTCGGTGCTGGCCAGCCAGCAGATCGTCGCCGCGGTGCGCCAGGAAGCCGTGGGGGTCGATCAGGTGGCCACCGCGATGGGCGAGATCAATCAGGTCACCGGCCAGTTCGTGGCGGCCACCAAGCGCACCTCGGAGGCCAACGAGGAGCTGAGCCGGCTGGCCGCGCGGCTCGGTGAGATGGTGCAGCGGTTCAAGTCCTGATGGGGCGCCGCGAGCCGCGCTGGGGTACCTAGCCGATGGAACTCGACGCCGACTTCCTCGAACAGCTGCTGGGGGTCTTCCGCACCGAGCTGGAGGACCAACTGGAGCTGATCGTCGACGGGTTGCTGACCCTGGAGAAGGGGGTCGGGGGCGAGCAGCGCCACGAGGTGCTGCACCGCATCTTTCGCGCCGCCCACAACATCAAGGGGGCGGCGCGGGGGGTGGAAATGGGGCCGGTCTCCGAGGTGGCACACACGCTGGAGAGCCTGTTCAGCGCCCTGGAGAAGGGCAACCGCGCCCCCTCGTCGGCGCTCATCACCACCGCCCTGGAGGGGGTCGATACGCTGCGTCGGCTGGGCGCCGAGCTCGCCCCGGGGGAGGCTGCCCCGGAGGCGTTGACCGCGCTGGTGGCGCGCCTGGAGGCGGCGGCGGAGGAGAAGGAGGCGGGGGCGGCGGCGGCTCCGGCCGCCGAACCGTCCGTGGCAGAGCCGCCGCCGTCGGTGGTTGAGGAGCCAGTCGTCGTCGATACGCCGCCCGCCGAAATGGTCGGCGTGGAGACGGAATCGCCCCCCGCGGAAGAGGCCCCCGAGACTGTCGAGGCGGTGCCGCCCGCCGCGCCTCCCGCCCCCGCCGCGGAGTCCCAGCCGCCCGCCGCGCCCCCCGACGGGCGCACCCTGCGCGTCTCCACCGCCAAGCTCGACGAGGCGGTCGCCCTCGCCGAGGAGCTGCAGATCACCAAGCTGCAGATGGAGGGGCTGCGCGGCGAGGTGCGCGCCCTGGAGGTGGGAGTGAGCGAACTCGAGCGGCTGATGAGCGCGCTGCCCGCCGGCGGCGCCCCGCCGGAGGGCGAGGCGTGGGGCCGTTTCATCGACAACGCCCCGCCCCTGCTCGGCGAGGTGGCACGGCGGGTCGGTGAACTGCGGCGCGGCTTCAACGCCCGCACCAAGCGGTTGGAGTTTCTCGGCGGCGGCCTCCAGGAGAGCCTGCGCATGCTGCGCCTGGTGCCGTTCTCCACGGTGGCCCGGCCGCTGGCGCGCAGCGCCCGCGACATCGCCGTGGAGCTGGACAAGCGGGTCGAGCTGGTGGTGCGCGGCGAGGAGATCGAGCTCGACCGCTACGTGCTGGAGCAACTGCGCGCGCCGCTCACCCACCTGCTGCGCAACGCCGTCGACCACGGCATCGAGGGGCGCGAGGCGCGCCTCGCCGCGGGCAAGCGTGAGGAGGGGCGGCTGGAGCTGGAGGTCTCCGGCGAGCGCGGCTGGATCCACCTCACCCTGCGCGACGACGGCCGCGGCATCGACCTCGAACGGGTCGCCGCCAAGGCGGTGGAGCGGGGACTGATCCCGGCCGCCGAGGCGCAGGCCCTCGACCGGGCGGGACGTCGCGACGAACTGCTCGAACTGATCTTCCTCCCCGGCTTCTCCAGCCGCGATGCGGTGACCGCGCTCTCCGGGCGGGGCGTCGGCCTCGACGTGGTGCGCACCAACCTGCGCGAGATCCACGGCCGGGTGTGGGTCGAGAGCCGCCCCGGCGAGGGCTGCGCCTTCCACCTCCAGGTGCCGCTGACCCTGGCCACCGACCACGGCCTGGTGGTGCGCGTGGCCGGCGAACCCTACGTGCTGCCGATCACCAACGTGGAACGTATCCGCGAGGTGGCGGAGACGGAGCTGGGGGTGCTGGAGTCGAGTCCGGTGGTGGACCTCGACGGCCGGCCGGTGCCGCTCTACGACCTCGCGGTACTGCTCGGCGTGGGCGAGACGGCGCGCCTCGCCGGCCACCCGTTCAACGTGGTCTTCCTCGCCAAGGGGGGGCAGGGGGTGGCGCTGACGGTGGAGGAGGTGATCGGCGAGCAGGAGATCGTGATCAAGCCGTTCCGCCCGCCGCTGGTGGCGGTGCGCCACTTCAAGGGGGCATGCCTCGACCGCCACGGCGAGATCGTCCTGGTGCTCGACCCGGGCAGCCTGGTGGCGGGGGCCAGCGGCGGCGCCCCGGCGCGCCTCGCCGCGGCGCCCGCCGTGCGCCCGCCCGAGCGCCCGCGCATCCTGGTGGTGGACGACTCGATCACCACCCGCACCCTGGAGAAGAACATCCTCGAGAGCCGCGGCTACCGGGTGACCCTGGCGGTGGACGGGATCGAAGGGTGGCGCGCGCTGGCCGCCGAGCCGGAGGGGGCGGGCGGGCTGCCGTTCGAGCTGGTGATCAGCGACATCGAGATGCCGCGGATGGATGGCTTCGAGCTGACCGCGGCGATCCGCGAGGAAGCGCGCTTCGACGACCTGCCGATCATCATCGTCTCCTCGCTCGCCAGCGACGAGAACAAACGCCGGGCGATGGCGGCGGGGGCCGACGCCTATATCGTCAAGGGGGAGTTCGACACCGCCACCCTGGTGGCGATGGTGCAGGAGATGCTGGGTGAATCGACGATAGCGAGGGAGCGCGAACGATGAGTGGTGAACTACGGGTATTGGTGGTCGAGGACTCGGCGGTGGTGGCGATGCTGCTCAAGGCGCTGCTCGCCAGCGAGCCGGGCATCGAGGTGGTGGGGGTGGCGCGCGACGGCGCCGACGGGGTGCGGATGGCCCGCGAGCTGCGCCCCGACGTGATCACCATGGACATCCGCATGCCGGTGATGGATGGCTTCCTCGCCACCCGCGACATCATGGCCAGCGTGCCCACGCCGATCGTGGTGATCAGCTCCAGCGTCGACGCCGAGGAGCTACGGATCACCTTCCGCGCCATCGAAGAGGGGGCGCTGGCGGTGTTGGAGAAGCCCCACGGGGTCGGCCACCCCGACTTCGAGCGGGAGCGGCGGCGGATCGTCGAGACGGTGCGCGCGATGGCCGAGGTGAAGGTGATCCGGCGCATCGCCCGGCCGCGCCTTGGTGAGCCGGCCATCGCGCCCACCGCGCCCACCGGGGGCGGCGGGCGGGCGTTCGAGCTGCTCGCCCTGGCCGCCTCCACCGGTGGTCCCCAGGTGCTCAAACTGGTGCTCGACGCGCTGCCCGCCGACTTCCCGCTGCCGGTGGTGGTGGTGCAGCACATCTCCCCCGGCTTCGTCGACGGCATGGTGAGCTGGCTCGACCAGACCAGTCCACTCACCGTGCGGGTCGCCCGCGACGGCGATCCGCTACGCCCCGGCGGGGTCTTCTTCGCCCCCGAGGGGCGCCACCTGGAGGTGCGCCGCGACGCCGCCGGCGGCCTGGTTGCAGCCGCCGTGGCGGGGCCCGAGGAGAACTACCACTGCCCGTCGGCGGACCCGCTGCTGCGCTCGGTGGCCGCGGTATGCGGTCCCCGCGCCGTCGGCGGGGTGCTCACCGGCATGGGCGACGATGGCGCCCGCGGGCTGCTCGCCCTGCGCCAGGCGGGGGGCGCCTGCTTCGTCCAGCAGGCGGAGAGCTGCGTGGTCGCGGGGATGCCGGACAGCGCCGCCGCCCTCGGCGCGGCCGAGCAGAGCGTCCCGCTGGAGGGGCTCCCGCGCTTCCTGTTGGGGCGCTGTGTGGGCGCGGGTTGAT
>NZ_BAAHXB010000074.1:0-27892 GCF_054657215.1 Endothiovibrio diazotrophicus | reverse complement strand
ATATTTCCCCATCAACTTCCAGGGCCTCTATTCCCCGGCTTTTTGCCGGGGCCTCATTGAAGCCCTTCGGGTGCTGGGAGAGGTGGAGCCACTCCGTCGGCCTATTCCCCGGCTTTTTGCCGGGGCCTCATTGAAGCTAGCCATGGCGGGAACCGCATTTGCATCTGCCACAGGCTATTCCCCGGCATTTCTCCGGGGCCTATTTGATGCGTCAGCAGGATTGGGTGCACAACGTCGGCCACCCGCTCTGGTTATGACGCTCCGCGTCGTAACCTCTCTTCGGACGCTCCGCGTCGTAACCTCTCTTCGGACGCTCTGCGTCCACTTCCGTATTCCGGTGTGGTGTGCTGCTCGGTGCGACGCAGAGCGTCGAGGTGGCGCGTTACCACGCGGAGCATGGTAACGAGAGAACGTTCAGCTCCGGTGCTTCGCAACCGTAGGGTACGCATCGCCCAACCCGTGTCGTGATGGGGCGCAGACTCGCGCATTTCGGCGTGGCGTTCTGCCTGACACGACGCAGGGCATCACGGTGGCGCGAGGGCGCGGGGTCGGCCTTTGCGGCGTTGTCCGGGCACTGAGCCGGGAGTTCTGTCACCTTCCATCCTTTCCTGCGGAATCCTCCTCCGCGGGTACTCGGGCCTCCTCCGCCTCCAGCCACATGGCGTTGATCACCCCCAGGCTGAGGGCCAGCAGCACGCCGAGAATCCAGGTGAAGTACCACATTGTCGTCTCTCCAATAGTCGGTTGGGCGGGGGCGGAGCGTGTCCGCCCCCAGGGGCTCAATAGGCGCTGTGATCGTGCTCGCGGACGAAGGCGACGGTCACCTTTCCCCACATCGCCCGATAGGTCCAGGTGGTGTAGGCGAGGATGATCGGCACGAAGATCATCGCCGCCCAGAACATCACCGTCAGGGTCAGTTTGCTCGACGGGGCGTCCCACACCGTGAGGCTGCTCACCGGCTGGGTGGAGGAGGGCATCACGAAGGGGAACATCGAGAAGCCGGCGGTGAGGATCACCCCGCTCATCGCCACGGCGGTGGCGACGAAGCCGAAGCCGGGGCGGTTGGCGCGGGCCAGCACGATGGCGCCGAGCGCGCCGGCGAAGCCGAGCACGGGGGCGGCGATCATCCACGGGTAGGTGGAGTAATTGGTCAGCCAGGCGCCGGCGGCGACCACCACCTCTTTCGCCAGCGGGTTGGGCAGCGCGTCGGTGGGCGGCATGGAGACGATCTGGTAGCCGTCGATGCCGAGTGCCAGCCACACCCCGGCGGCGGCGAAGGCGACGATCAGCACGGATGCTGCGATCTGCACCGCCTTGCGGGCGCGTTCGGCGACCGCCTCGTCGGTGCGCAGTTGCAGCCACATGGCGCCGTGCATCACCAGCATGGAGAGGCTGACCACTCCGGCGAGCAGGCCGAAGGGGTTGAGCAGGCCCCAGAAGCTGCCGGTGTAGCTGGGGCGGAGCATCTCGTCGTGCTGGAAGGGGACGCCGAGGAGCAGGTTGCCGAAGGCGACGCCGAAGACCAGCGCGGGCACCGCGCCGCCGACGAAGAGCCCCCAGTCCCAGGTGTTGCGCCAGCGCGGATCGGCGATCTTGCTGCGGTAGTCGAAGCCCACCGGGCGGAAGAAGAGCGCGAAGAGCACCAGCAGCATGGCTACGTAGAAGCCGGAGAAGGCCGCCGCGTAGACCGCCGGCCAGGCGGCGAAGATCGCCCCGCCGGCGGTGATGAACCACACCTGGTTGCCGTCCCAGTGGGGGCCGAGGGTGTTGATGATCACGCGGCGCTCTTCGTCGTTCTTGCCGAGGAAGGGGAGCAGGGCGCCGGCGCCCATGTCGAAGCCGTCGGTGATGACGAAGCCGATCAGCAGCACGCCGACCAGCACCCACCACACCAGTTTCAGAGTCTCGTAGTCCAGGATCATTTTGGTGCCTCGTTTGAGTTTCGGGGATTGACGCAGAGATCGCGGAGACGCAGAGAACGCAAAGTAAGAATTCGAATTTCTTCTCTTCTCTGCGTTCTCTGCGTCTTTGCGTTCTCCGCGTTTCTCATCCCAAGCTTGTTGGATCAGCCGTTCGCCGCAGTCTCTTCGAAGTGGTACCGCCCAAGGTGCAGCGAGCTGGGGCCGAGGCGGGCGAAGCGGAACATCAGGAACAGCTCCACCACCAGCAGCACGGTGTAGAAGAAGATGAAGCCGGCCAGGGAGCCGGCGACGTCGCCCGCCGCCAGGGTGGAGGTGCTCAGGTGGGTCGGCAGGATCTCGCCGATCGACCAGGGCTGGCGGCCGTACTCGGCGACGAACCAGCCGGTCTCGGCGGCGATCCACGGCAGCGGGATGCCCCACAGCGCCATGCGCAGCAGCCAGCGCTTGTTCCACGCCGTGCGCTTGGCGGTGAACCAGAAGGCGGCGACGAAGATGAAGAGCATCAGGAAGCCGGCGAAGACCATCACCCGGAAGGTCCAGAAGAGCGGCGCCACCTTGGGTACGGTGTCGCGCGCCGCCTGGCGGATCTGCTCATCCGTGGCGGTGGCCGGGTCCTCGACGTACTTCTTCAGCAGCAGGCCGTAGCCGAGGTCCTTCTTCACCGCCTCGAACTCCTCGCGGGTGGCGATGCGGGTATCGCCCGAGCGCAGCTTCTGCAGCGCGCCGTAGGCGATGATGCCGCGGCGCACCCGCTGTTCGTGCTGCCACACCAGCTCGCGGATGCCGGTCACCTCCTCGTCGGTGGAGCGGGTGGCGATCAGCCCCAGGGCGTAGGGGATCTTCACCGCGTAGTCGGTGGTCATGGTCTCCTCGTTGGGGATGCCGAACAGGGTGAACGGCGCGGGCGCCTCGTGGGTATGCCACTCCGCCTCGATCGCCGCCAGCTTGGTCTTCTGCACGTCGCCCAGTTCGTAGCCCGACTCGTCGCCGAGGATGATCACCGACAGCACGGAGGCGACCCCGAAGGCGGCGGCGATGGCGAAGGAGCGCTTGGCGAAGGCCAGGTCGCGCCCCTTCAGCAGGTAGTAGGCGGAGATGCCGAGGACGAACATCGAGCCGGTGACGTAGCCGGCGGCGACGGTGTGGACGAACTTCACCTGGGCCACCGGGTTGAGCAGCAGGTCGGTGAAGCCGGTCATCTCCATGCGCATGGTCTCGAAGCTGAACTCGGTACCCACCGGGTTCTGCATCCAGCCGTTGGCCACCAGGATCCACAGCGCCGAGAGGTTGGAACCGAGCGCGGTGAGGAAGGTGACCATCAGGTGCTTGCGCTTCGACAGCCGGTCCCAGCCGAAGAAGAACAGCCCGATGAAGGTGGACTCCAGGAAGAAGGCCATCAGCCCTTCGATCGCCAGCGGCGCACCGAAGATGTCGCCGACGTAGTGGGAGTAGTAGGCCCAGTTGGTGCCGAACTGGAACTCCATGGTGATGCCGGTGGTGACGCCCAAGGCGAAGTTGATGCCGAACAGCTTGCCCCAGAACTGGGTCATGTCCTTGTAGATCTCCTTGCCGGTCATCACGTAGACCGACTCCATGATCACCAGGATGAAGGAGAGCCCCAGGGTCAGCGGGACGAACAGGAAGTGGTACATGGCGGTGATGGCGAACTGTAATCGCGACAGGTCGACCAGCTCTTCGGCGATCATAGGCGAGTCCTCGGTAGGGTTGGCGGGGGCGGGCTAGCGGTTCTCGACGGGCCGCTGGTGGGCGGCCGGTTGGAACAGGTAGTCGCCGATCTTCGCGTCGGAGAGGTGCGCGTCGAGCGGCCGGCTGAAGAAAAGGTTCCAGATCACCGCCAGGGCGACCGCCTTGATCAACAGCACGGCGGCGATCTCGCGGCGGAAACGGTTCCAGCGCAACGGGGTCATGGTTCGGCGTCTCCTCTCGTGGCCCCCCGCAGACATGCGGGGCGGCTGACGGAGAGGGAGAGAGCAAGGGCTGGGCCAAGGGATGGTAAAAGTTGACGAAAGTGTTTTTGTCTGGTTTTAGCTCATTGATTTAAATCAGGAAGAATTTTCGGTGGTGGAGGGACGTGGGATGGATTCGAGAGGCCCCGAAGCGGCGATACGGGTCTGTCATCTGTGTGAAATGGCAGCTATCCTCGCCATATGACTGCCAGCATTGACAGGTGAGCGGCCCATGACCCCCCTCGACGACATCGACGGCTCCTCCACCCGCGAGGTGGCCCAGGCGGTGGAGGCGTTCGCCCAGCCGGCGATCCTCCTCGACCACGAATACCGCATCCTCGCCGCCAACCGCGCCTACTGCACCACCTTCGGCGGCGCGCCGGAGGGGAAGCGCTGCTACGAGGTCTCCCACCACTACCGCGTGCCGTGCGACCAGGCCGGTGAGACCTGCCCGCTACGGGACGCGCTGGCCAGTGGCGAGGCGCGGCGGGTGCTGCATCTGCACCACACCGCCCGCGGCGAGGAGCACGTCGACGTCGAGCTGCACCCGATCCGCGACCGCGACGGCAAGGTGCGCTACTTTATCGAACAGATGCGTTTCGTGCGGGTGGCCGGCGCCACCCCCAGCGAGGACCGCATGGTGGGTCGCTCGCCGCAGTTCAATCGGATGCTGGGGCTGATCCACCGGGTGGCCCACAGCGAGACCGCGGTGCTGCTGCTGGGCGAGTCGGGCACCGGCAAGGAGCTGGCGGCCCAGGCGGTCCACGAGGCGAGCCCGCGGCGCGACCGGCCGTTCGTGCCGGTGGACTGCTCCGGGCTCACCGAGACGCTGTTCGAGAGCGAGCTGTTCGGCCACGAGAAGGGGGCCTTCACCGGCGCGGCGCGGCGCAAGATCGGCCTGGTGGAGGCGGCGGCCGGGGGGACGCTGTTCCTCGATGAGCTGGGGGACATCCCGCTGGCCCAGCAGGTGAAGCTGCTGCGCCTGCTGGAGACCGGCACCTTCCGCCGGGTCGGCGGGGTGGAGCCGCTGCAGGCCGACTTCCGGCTGGTCTGCGCCACCCATAGGAATCTGAAGCAGATGGTCGCCGAGGAGCGTTTCCGTCGCGACCTCTACTACCGCATCAACGCCTTCCCGATCCTGCTTCCTTCATTGAGTGAGCGGCGCGAGGATCTGCCGCTGCTGATCGAGAGCCAGCTCAAGCGGCTCGGCAGCGGCCGCACCCTGCACTTCACCGATGAGACGATGGCGATTCTCGAACGCTACCCCTTCCCCGGCAACATCCGCGAGCTGCGCAACGTGGTGGAACGGGCGCTGCTGGTGGCCGACGGCGAACGGGTGCTGCCCGAGCATCTGCCGGAGGAGTTGCGCGAGGCGGCGGCGGAGAGCGATCCTCAGGCGGCCTTCGAACTGATGCCCCTGGCGGCGATGGAGCGCCGTTACCTGACCTGGGCCGCCCGCCGCTTCCCCGGCGATCGCAAGGCGCTGGCCGACGCCCTCGGCCTGAGCGAGCGGACCCTCTACCGCAAGCTGCAAGGCATCGCTCAATAGCGTCGCAGATACCCCAGCACCTCCTCCGGCGGCATCGGCCGGGCGAAGTGGTAGCCCTGGAAGTGGTGGCAGCCGAAGCCGCGCAGGACCGCCAACTGCTCGGCGTTCTCCACCCCCTCGGCGATCACCGACAGCCCGAGGCTGTGGGCCATGGCAACGATCGCCTTGGAGAGGCTGCGGCTGGCGTTGTCGTCGTGGAGTTTGGCGACGAACCGCTTGTCGATCTTGAGGGTGGAGAAGGGCAGGCTCTGCAGGTAGGAGAGCGACGAGTAGCCGGTGCCGAAGTCGTCCACCGCCAGCCGCGCGCCGAGGGCGTCGAGGGCGGCGAGCTTCTTCGCCACCGGGGAGCCGTCGCGGATCATCACCCCTTCGGTGACCTCGAAGATCAGCTGCTCCAGTTCGATGCCGTATTCGGCGGCGCGGTCCACCACCTGTTTGACGATCTCGCTGCGCTCGAGCTGGCGCACCGAGAGGTTGATCGCCAGCGACAGTGGCGGGATGCCTTGGCTGCGCCAGCCGGCGAAGTCGCGCAGCGCGAGGTCGATCACCTGTTGGCCGATCGGTTCGATCAGGCCGGTCTCTTCGGCCAGCGGGATGAACTGGTCGGGGGGGACCATGCCCCGCTCGCGATGGGGCCAGCGCAGCAGCGCCTCGACGCCGACGGCGAGGCCGTCGCCGTCGACCACCGGCTGGTAGTGGAGGATCAGCTCGCGCTGTTCCACCGCCACCCGCAGGTCGTGCTCCAGGCTGAGGCGGTCGCGGATCTTCAGGTTGGTGGCCTGGGCGTAGAACTGGTAGTTGTTGCGGCCGCTCTCCTTGGCCTGGTACATCGCCATGTCGGCCTTGCGCACCAGGCTGGAGCTCTCCTTGCTGTCGGAGGGGTAGAAGGCGATGCCGATGCTGGCGGTGACGCGCAGCTTCTCGTCGATGCCGGGGAGTTCGATCGGGCGGGCGATCTCCTGGAGCATCTTGTTGGCCACCGGCACCACCGCGCGCTTCTTCGCCAGGCCGGTGAGGATGGCGGTGAATTCGTCGCCGCCGAGGCGCGCCAGGGTGTCGCTGCGCCGCACCGTCTCGCCGAGGCGGCGGGCGATCTCGCGCAGCAGGCGGTCGCCGACGGCGTGGCCGAGGGTGTCGTTGACGTATTTGAAGCCGTCCAGGTCGAGGAACAGCAGCGCCACCTTGTCGCCGCCGCGGGCGGCGCGGGCACAGGCCTGGACCAGGCGGTCCTGGAACAGCAGGCGGTTGGGCAGGCCGGTCAGGGCATCGTAGTGGGCGAGGTGGAAGAGGTGCTCCTGGCGCCGCTGGGCCAGCTCGTTGAGCACGTCGCGGTAGGTGCCGACCCCCTGGTAGCGGCCGTGGTCGGTGACGATGAAGCCGTCGGCCATGCCGGGATGGCCGCTCTCGATGATCATCCGCGCGAGGTCGTCGATGCTCACCTCGTGCTCGACGAAGAGGGTGTTCTCCTCGACGAATTCGGCGATCGTCCGTTTGTGGTTGAGATCGCGGGAGTAGGGCTTGCTGAACTCCTCGATCAGGCTGGCGCGCAGCACCAGGCCCACCGGCTTGTCACCGTCGGCCACCGGCAGCAGGTGGAGGCTGGGGTTCTCCTGAAACCGTTTGAGTACCCCCAGGCAGGGGTGGTGGGGGGAGACCGGGACGATCGGAGTGGCAAGGGTATCGACGCGGGCGTGGAGGCTGGCGACGATCTCACCCGCCTCCAGCGAGTGGGGGAGCCCCATGGCTTGGGGCGGGGTATCGGGTTGCTGGTTCATGGCCGCTCCTGTTCTGCGGGGGGCGCGGGGCGCAGTTGTTCGGTCAGACGGGGGAGGCGCCCGAGGGTTCGTTCGATGCGTTCGATGTCGAAGCCGGCGAGGGCGTCGCTGAGCTGGTTGGCATAGCGTTGGAGAGGCGGTGCCGGATAGCGTTCGGCGAGGCGTTGGAACTTTCTGGAGAGCTCGCGCAGTTGCGCCAGATTGCCACCGCCGCGGCCGGGCAGCTCCTGGCGCAGGGCGTCGAGTTCGGCGAGCAGTTCGGGGAGGCGGGCGGCGGTCGCGGCCGGCAGGGTGTCGTCGGCGGGCTCCTCCTCCTCGGCGTCGCCGGATTCCATGTGGTGCGGCAGGAAGTGGCGCAGCAAATGGTGGACCTCTTCGCGGATCAACGGCTTGTGCAACTGGCCGTCGAAACCGGTGTGGCCAATGCGGGCGCGCTCCGTCTCGTTCACCGAGGCGGTGACGGCGACCACCGGGATGCCGGCGAGCTGCGGGTCGGCGCGCAGCCGGTGGACCGCTTCGTAGCCGTCCATGCCCGGCATCTTGAGGTCCATCAGGATCAGGGCGGGACGGTGGCGGGCGGCCGCCTCCAGGGCCTCGCGGCCGTCCTCGGCGGTGACCACCGTGGCACCGCTCTCCTCCAGCAGCACCCGGATCAGCTCGCGGTTGGAGGGGACGTCGTCCACCGCCAGTACGGTGCAGGGCTCCAGGTGCAGCCGTTCGCGGCGGGGGGGCTCCTCTTCGAGGTCGGCTTCGGCGGAGAGGGCGTCGAAGGTGGTGATGCCGTGGAGCGCGACGACGAAGGCGCTGCCTTTGCCGGGGACGCTGCTCAGGCTGATCGTCCCCTCCATCATCTCCACCAGCTTGCGCGAGATCGCCAGACCCAGGCCGGTGCCGCCGTAGCGGCGGGTGGAGTGGCCGTCGGACTGCTCGAACGCCTCGAAGACCTTCTCCTGGTTGACCGCGGCGATGCCGATGCCGCTGTCGCAGACCGCGATCAGCAGGTCGACCTGTCCCTCGCCGGCGGGTTTCGCCTCGGCGGTGAGCTGGATGGTGCCGAAGTCGGTGAATTTCACCGCGTTGCCCACCAGGTTGAGCAGTACCTGGCGCAGCCTTACCTCGTCGAGCAGCACCCGCTCGGGGGTCTCCGGGTCGACGTCGAGGATCAGGCTGAGCTGCTTCTCCTCGATCCGCCGGCGGAAGATCCGCTCGATCTCGGCGAACAGCCCGCGCAGGCTCACCGGGACGTACTCCAGGCGCAGCGCGCCGGCCTCGATCTTGGAGAGGTCGAGGATGTCGTTGATCAGGGTGAGCAGGCTGTTGCCGCCGCTCTTCACCGATTGCAGGTAGTCGCGCTGGACGGCGTCCAGTTCGCTCCGTTCGAGCAGCTCGGTGAAGCCGATCACGGCGTTGATCGGGGTGCGGATCTCGTGGGACATGTTGGCGAGGAATTCGCTCTTGGCGCGGTTGGCCTCCCGGGCGCGCTGTTCGGAGGCGGAGAGTTCCAACTGGGTGCGGCGCAGTTCGCGCAGGCCGTCGGCCACCGAGGTGGCGATGGCGCCCAGCTCGCCGCCGCTGCGTTGCAGCGGGCCGACCCGCTCGATCAGGTCGTCGAGGTCGATCTCATGGTGGCTGAAGCGGGCCAACTGCTCGTGCAGGCTGCGCAGCGGGCGGAGGATCCGCCCCATGGAGAGCACCACCAGCGGGACCACCAGACCGATCGCCACCACGCTGAAGGCGAGCAGGCGGTTGCCGAGTCGCCGCAGGGCGCCGATGCGGGCGCCCAGGTCCTGTTCGTGGGTGACCCACAGCGGGGTGTCGCTGAGGGTCGGCAGGTGCAGCGGGAAATGGTGGACCAGCCGGTCGTCGGGGTCGGTGGGGGCGGGGAAGTGGCCGATCCGCCGGCCGTCGGCGGTGATCCCGAGGCGGCCGGCGGCGTGGGTCTCGATCTCCTTGAGCATGCCGAGGGTGAGGCCGTGGGAGACGATCACCACGCCGCTGAACAGGGTGTCGTAGCGGTAGATCGGCTCGATCGCCACCAGGCTGGGGATCGAGTCCAGCTCCAGGGCGCCGGTGAAGCCGCCCCGTTCGATGGCGACGCGGAACGGGCGGTGGCCGGCGATGGAGTCGCCGAAGGCGAACTCGTCGTGGCCGCGGGCGATCACCAGTCCGTCGGCGTCGGCGATGGTGATGCGTCCGGCGAGGCCGGCGCGGATGAAGCGGTGGGACCACTGGTAGAGCCAGTCGCTGCGGTGCTCACCGACCGCCTCGGCCAGCTCCTCGCTGTCGGCGAGCAGCTTGGCCACCTGGGAGAGGGTCTCCAGCTGTTTGCCGAACTCCTGCTGGATGCGCCCTTCCAGCTGGGCGCTCTCCGCCTCCAGGGCGGCGCGCGCCTCGTCGATGCCGCGGGAGGTGTGGAGCAGGGCGAAGCCGTTGAGGGCGAGCATCGGCAGCAGCGCCCAGGCGAGCACCCGATAGTGCAGCGGGAGGGTGTGGCGCCGCTCCACCGCTTCAGCCGCCCGGCAGCCTGCGCGCTTCGCGGACCACGTCGTAGAAGGCGTCCGAGCGCAGGGAGAAGCCCCTCACCTTTTCGGAGTCGGCGTGGAAGCGCGGGTCGTTTTCGGCGTCGAGGAGCACCTGGCGGAGCCGGGTGAAGGTCGCCTCCGGGAGGCTCGGCGCGGCGACGAAGGCGTTGTGGGGGATCGGTTGGGAGCGGGCGAGCAACCGGTAGTGGTCGCCGTTGCGGGCCACCGCCGCCTGGTAGCCGGTGGAGCTGGCGGCGCCGGCCTCCACCGAGCCGCGGGCGATGGCGTCGTAGACCTTGTCGTGGCGCTTGAGCATGAACAGCGGGCCGAGGTCGCGGTCGGGGTCGATGCCCCCCTGGCGCAGCACCATGCGGGGGTAGACGTAGCCGGAGGTGGAACCGCGGTCGGTGAAGGCGAAGCTGCGCCCCTTGAGGTCGTCGAGGGTGCGGATCGGCGAGTCGGCGCGGGTGACGATGAAGCTGCGGTAGTGGTCGTCGGGGGCCTTGGAGGTGACGAGATAGCGCAGCGCGGGGTTGGCCTCCTTGGCCTCGACGTAGCTGTTGCCGCCGAAGATGCCGATGTCCACCGCGCCGGCGCCCATCCGCTCGCCCAGTTCACGGTAGTCGCCGGCAACGAAGAAGCGTACCTGGCGCTCCAGCTTGCGCTCCAGCAGTTCGATCAGCGGGGCGTAGAAGCGGGTCAGGGTGGCCTCGCTGCGCCACGGGACCGAGGCGATCACCAGGGGGGGCTCGCGGGTCCCGGTGGTCGGTTGGGTGGTGCCCCGGGCGGCGTTCTGTGCGGCGGCGGCCGGCCGGTCGGCCAGCACGGCGGCCAGCGCGATCAGCAGAAGCAGGGGGGCGAGCAGGCGGAGCAGCGGGGTGGACATGGTGGGGCGCTCAGTTGGGAAGCATGCAGGAGGGCGTGGGGAGTTGGTCGCGGAACGTCTCGCGGATCTCGATGAAGCGCTCGACGTGGGCCAGGAAGAGGTCGGCGAGCCGCGGGTCGAAGTGCTGCCCGCGCCCCTCGTGGAAGTGGTTGACCACCCGCTCCATGGGCCAGGCCGGTTTGTAGCAGCGGTCGTGGGAGAGGGCGTCGAAGACGTCGGCGATGGCGGTGACCCGCCCCTCGATGGAGATCTCCTCCCCGCGCAGCCCGCAGGGGTAGCCGTCGCCATCCCAGCGCTCGTGGTGCTCCAGCGCGATCACCGCGGCGCACTTGAGGATCGGGCGGTTGGAGTGGCGCAGCATCTCGTGGCCGAGCCGGGCGTGGGTCTGCATGATCGTCCACTCCTCGTCGGTGAGCCGGCCCGGCTTGTGCAGGATACGGTCGGGGATGCCCACCTTGCCGATGTCGTGCATCGGCGAGGCACTCTTGATCCGCTCCACCAGCGCGCCGTCGAGGCCGGCCAGCTCGCCCAGCAGACGGCTGTATTCAGCCACCCGCTTGACGTGCAGTCCGGTCTCGTGGGAGCGGGTCTCGGAGACCGCACCGAGGGTGAAGATCACCTCCCGCTGGGTCTCCTCGATCTCGCGGCTGAGGTGATCGATCTCGGTCAGCTTGGTCTCGATGATGCGCTGCAGATGGTCCTCGTAACTCTTCAGGCGGATGTGGGTGGTGACCCGCGAGAGCAGTTCGGTGTCGTTGAACGGTTTGCTGATGTAGTCGACTCCGCCGACCGAGAAGGCGTCGGCGACCCGGTCGCTCTCGGTGTGGGCGGTGAGGAAGATCACCGGGGTGGTGAGGTTGATGCCGGGGCGGCTCTTCAGCCGCCGGCAGAGCTGGAAGCCGTCCATTCCCGGCATCATCACGTCGAGCAGGATCAGCTCGAAGGGGTCCCGCTCGGCCAGCGTCAGCGCCTCCTCGCCGTCGAGGGCGTAGGAGAGGTCATAGCCCGCCGGTTCCAGGATCGAGGCGACCAATTGGATGTTCTTCGGGGTATCGTCGACGATCAGCACGCGCGAGGAAGGGAACGGATTCACGGCGTGGCCTCCGGGAAGGTGGGGCGGCGCCTCGTACCCGCTACGGCCCCGGGGGCGATCGGCTTCGGCGTTGGGCGGTGCGGGTCGGTGGAAAATGCCGCGGATGGTGGCGAAGGGTGCCACCGCTCCATTGCAGGTGGTTGACAGCCGCCCGGCCGGACGGCTCGGGGAGGGGATGGGTGACCGTTGCCGGCAACGCTCCGAGCAGACGCCGCTCTTCAACACGAAGGGCACCAGGAAAGAGGCACGACGGACACGAGGAGTCGATGGGGTGGCGTTTCGTCTGGCTGCCCCGAGTGGCCTTGTCGGTGGCCGTTCCGTTCAGCATGGCGCCCACAGGGCACCCCGTGGGCGCCGTGTGGAGCGAGGACACCCCCTGAACGGTACGAAAAGAAGGAGCGATGGAAACAAGGAATCCCTTCGTCTCTAGCGGTGATGCTGGTGCAGCAGGCTCTGCTTGGTGGCGGCGAAGGCGAGCACCGGAATGAAGGTCTCGACCCGGGCGGAACGCTCCATCTGATCGCGGTAGCTCTGGTAGGTGGTGCGGATCTCCCGCTCGCGGGCGCCGCCGAATTCGTCGATCAGGAGGCGGATGCCCGATTCGTGTTTGACGTCTGGGGTACTCATGGAACCCTCCCAAGGCTCGGGAAGAGCGGCGGGCCTCCTTCTCGGAACAGGGCTCGTCCCTGACGATCGGTCGCTGCTCATAGGCGGAATATAGTTGCCGGATAGGGGATTGTCATTAGCGTCATCGGTAGTTTTTCGTAGATGGCGTCGAGGCTTTTCGGGCCGCCCGCTGGCCCGGATTGGCGCGGCGCAACGCGTCGCGACGAGGCGCTCTTCGCGGAGCGACCGGACCGGCGCCTACTCCGCCCGCCCTGCTATCCCGTCGGGCCCTTGTCGGCGGTGCCACGGGGTCGCAATATAGGGCGCATAGATTGGCGCGGCCCCGGCCTTTTCCCGCCGTTCCAATCAGGAGTTCCGCATGAGCAATCAAGATATGGATTCGCCTGGCGAAGCCGATGGCGGGAGCGGGCGGATGAACGAGGCGGTGCTGCGTGGCTCGGTGTGGGCCTTCGTCGGCCTCTTCTTCGGCGTGCTCTATTCGCTCTTCGTGGTGCTCGCCGAGGTGTGGCGATGGCCCGTGGAGCCCCACTTGGTGGCCGGCACGCTGGCCGCCACCATCGGCTCGCTGATCTATGGCAGCATGCGTCTGGCGGTGGTGGTGGCGATGGTGGTTTCGCTGCTCTGCGTGATGCTTTTCGTGCGCGCCGAGGGGGTGTTGCCGCTGACCACCCTGCTCGCGGTGGTGGTGCCGGCCGGCGCCTTGATCGGCGCGCTCTATGGGGCGTCGCAGCGGCGCAGCGACTGCTTCGGGCCGGGCTGCTCGCGGGTCTACCGCGCCGACGCCAAGGGGCTCGCCGGGCTCTTTTCGGGGGCGGTGGCCTCGCTCGCCCTGTTCGCGCTGTTCGCGCTCGTCGGTCAACCCTCGGCCGGGGTGGTGGTGGCGCTGCTCTGCGCGGTCACCGGCTACCTCTACATGACCGTGCTCCCGTTCTGTCTCGGGCGTTTCACCGATCTGCTGCCGCCCACCGGCGACGGTGCCCTGGTGGGTGCCTGCGCGGCGCTGCTCATCGCGCTCTTCTTCTTCGTCATGGTCGGTGGTATCGACCCGCAGGTGGTGGGGGAGTACGCGGGGGCGGTGGGGCGGATCCAGGAGTCGCTGCTGGAGGCGGTGGTGGGCGGGGCGCTGGGGGCGGGGTGCGGCGGCTTCCTGCTCGGTCTCGGGAAGGCGGAGTGGAAGGACTATTGACCTGCAGGTCGCCGCTACCGCGGCGACGGGAACGGGGGCGGCGGGGGGCGGGATGGGAGGTGGTTGCCGATCGCTACCTGACGTTCGGACCGTTCGGCGCGAGGTTTCCCGGTGGTGCTTTCGTTCGCGTCGCCGCGGTAGCGGCGACCTACGGCGGCGCGGCGAGCGAATCCCGGGGGGGGCTGGGCGGTGAAAATTAATCGTTCGAAGTGGCGGTTATCCATGCGCTTTGTGGCGGCGAGCAGGGAACTCGCCGTACGAAATGATTTCTACCTGCCGCGGTTTTTTGTCATTCTTCGTTCACGATCGCTCCGTAGAGTGGCGCCTCGCTTTCGGGGGCCCTTGCGGCGTCTTTCCGGTACCATCTCTAAAGGTCGCTAAATTGTTTGAAGAACGGGTCACTTTCGATTTGTTTGATCTTCGTCTGAAATTCGCCCGATGGGGGAGGGTGTCATGAATCCCCTTCGCGACACCGCGGTGCTGTTCGCCACCCTGATGCTGTTCTGGGTGATGCTGGCCGGTTCCCTGGCGGCCGACGTCCTGCTGGTCGGCGCCGCCGTCTCCCTGGCCATCGCCCTGCTGTTCCGCGACGGCCTCTCCTTCTTCACCGAGTTCCGCTTCACCCGCGAGGCGATCGTCGCCGGCTTCCTCTATTACGGCTACTTCTTCAAGGAGCTGATCCGCTCCAACTTCAAGCTGGCCGCCATCGTCCTCTCGCCCTCGCTGCCCATCGCCCCCGGCATCGTCAAGGTGCACACCAACCTCAAGAGCCGGATGGGGCGGCTGATGCTCGCCAACTCCATCACCCTGACCCCCGGCACCCTGACCGTGGAGCTGGAGGGGGAGTGGCTCTACGTCCACTGGGTCACCGTGGAATCGGCCGACATCGAGGAGGCCACCAAGCGCATCGCCTCCGGCTTCGAGTCCTACCTGGAGGTGATGTATGGCTGAGGGCTTGGTGCTGATCGCCGCGGCGCTGGTGGCGGGGGCCTTCCTGCTCGCCCTGTGGCGCTTCATCCAGGGGCCCACCGCGGCCGACCGGGTGGCCGCCTTCGACGTGATGACGGTGATCTCCATCACCGTCATCGCGCTGGCCGCGCTGAGCGAGGGGCGGGGCATCTATCTCGACGTGGCGCTGGTCTACGCGCTGCTCTCGTTCCTCGGGGTGATCGCGGTCGCCCGTTATCTGGAGGGGCGCTTCTGATGGGCGGTCTGCTCGATATCGTCGGCGGGGTGCTGCTGGTGGCCGGCGCCGCCTTCCTGCTCTTCGGCGGGTTGGGGCTGGTGCGCATGCCCGATCTCTACAACCGCATCCAGGCCGGCACCAAGACCACCACCCTGGGCTCGCTGCTGACCCTCGGCGGGGTCGCCTGCATCGAGCCGGCGTGGGGCTGGAAGCTGCTGCTGATCGCGGTCTTCCTGCTCTTCACCAACCCGCTCTCCTCCCAGGTGCTGGCCCGCGCCTCCCACCGCGGGCGGGTGCAGCAGGTGGAGTCCACCACGGTGGACCGGCTGGCCGAAGACCACGGAGTCGAACGATGAGCCTGTTGCTGGCCCTGACCCTGTTGATCTGCGCCGCCATGGTCGGTGCGGCGCTGGTGGCGATCCACGTCCAGCGCGTATCCATGGCGATGCTCTCCGCCGGTCTGGTGAGCCTGCTCGCCTCGGTGCAGTTCCTGCTGCTCGCCGCCCCCGACGTGGCGATGACCGAGGCGGCCATCGGCAGCGGGTTGACCACCTTCCTCTTCTTCTTCGTGCTCGGCCGGGTGCGCGGGGGGCAGAAGCATGATTAGGCGCTTCTCGGTGCTGCTGCTGCTGGTCGGCCTCGGCGCCATCTTCGTCGGGCTGTTCGCCGGCTACACCCCGGACAGCGAACTCAACCTGAGCGGCCGCTACTACGCCGAGCACACCGCCGCCGACGTCGGTGCGGCGAACATCGTCACCGCGATCATCGTCACCTACCGCGGTCTCGACACCCTGGGCGAGGTGACGGTGCTCTTCCTCACCGCGGTGATCGTCGGCCTGGTGCTCTCCCGCGGGCGCCAGGAGCGCTCGTTGCAGCGTCAGTTGCCGGAACCCGGCGAGCTGCTCGCCATCGGCAGCCGGATGCTGGTGCCGCTGATCCTGCTGCTCGGCGCCTACGTCTTCGTCAACGGTCACCTCACCCCCGGCGGCGGCTTCCAGGGCGGTGCGATCATCGCCTCGGGCGTGCTGATGCTGCTGCTCACCGACCCGGCGCGGCGCTTCGGCCACGGGCTGATCTCGCGGGTGGAGTCGGTCTCCGGGGTGGTCTACGTGCTGATCGGGCTGGCCGGGCTGTTCTTCGCCGGCGGCTTCCTCGACAACCGCATCCTGCCGCTGGGGGATTTCGGCTCGATCTTCTCCGCCGGCGCGATCCCGGTGATCTACTCCTTCGTCGGTCTGAAGGTGGGCGCCGAGTTCAGCTCCATGCTGGTCAATCTTTCCGAGACGGAGGGCACGTAATGGAGATGGAGACCATCGCCATCGCCACCGGATTCCTGCTGGTGCTGATCGGCCTCTACGGGGCGCTGACCAACCGCAACATCCTGCGCATCATCGTCGCCTTCAGCATCGCCACCACCGGGGTCAACCTGGTGATGGTGGCGATCGGCTACATGCACGGGCGCACCGCGCCGATCCTCGACGAGGCGGTGTCGGCGGCGGATGCGGTGATGCGGGTGATCGATCCGGTGCCCCAGGCGCTGGTGCTCACCGCCATCGTCATCGGCCTCGGCGTCACCACCCTGATGCTCGCCTACGCCTACAAGCTCTATGAATCGAAGGGCAGCCTCGACATCGCCAAGTTCACGGAGCTGAAATGGTAAACGCCGTCTTCCTCATCGCCGTCGGCCTCGGCGCGGCGTTCCTGCTCGGGCTGCTGCGCGACTCCTGGCGCGACGTCGCCTACGGCATCACCCTGCTGGCCCTGGCGCTGATGGCCGCCATCGCCGGCAACTGGGTGTGCGCCTTCGGCGTGGAGGGGGCGCAGGCGGTGGACGTCTTCACCGCCGGCACCGCGCCGCCCTTTGCCATCAACCTGCGGATGGGGCTGGCGGAGGCGGCTCTGACCCTGCTGGTGACCCTCACCGCGCTGCTCTCGGCGCTCTACCTGCGCGACACCCTGCGCCGCCTCGGCCGGCGCGCCATGGCGGTGCTGCTGGTGGTGACCATGGCGCTCTCCGGGATCATCCTCACCCGTGACCTGTTCAACCTGTTCGTCTTCTTCGAGCTGGCGGTGATTGCCAGCGCCGGCCTGATCCTGCTCTCGGCCAGCCGCTCGGCGCTGGCCGCCGGCTTCAAATACCTGATCGTCTCCCAACTGATGTCGATCCTGCTGCTGCTCGGCATCATCTTCGCCTACCACGCCACCGGCACCCTCAACATCGACGGCATGGCCGCCGCCCATCTCGGTGCGCTGAAGGGCGGGGCGCTCGCCTTTTTCCTCATCTTCATCGCGGTGGTGGCGGAGCTGAAGCCGTTTCCCGCCAACGGCTGGGCGCTGGACCTCTACGAGTCGGCCCACCCCGCCTTCTCGGCGATCCTCTCCGCGGCGATGGCCGGCGGCGCGGCGCTGTTCGCCGCCGACAAGGTGCTCGCCATCGGCGGCGCCGAGTGGCTGCCGGTGGCCACCGCCATCGGCCTGGTCAGCTTTGTCGCCGCCAACCTGCTGGCACTGCCCCAGGAGAACGACCGGCGCATGCTCGGCTACTCCTCGGTGGGGCAGGTGGGGCTGATGCTGGTGGTGATCGGCCAGCGCGATCTGCTCGGCGAGAACTACCTCTATATCGCCGGCGGCATCCTGCTCTCCCACGCGGTGGCCAAGGCGGGTCTGTTCTGGCTCTCCGGGCTGCTGGCGCAGCGCGAGCTGACCGCCTGGAGCGCGTTGCGCGAGCGGCCGCTGCTGCTGTTTGCCTTCGTCACCTTCCTCGCCATGCTCACCGGTCTGCCGCCGTTCCCCGGCTTCTACGCCAAGTGGGAGCTGATCGGCGCGCTGGCCCACGCCGGCCGCTATCCGGTGATGGGGCTGATCCTGTTCGCCGCGCTGATCGAAGCGGCCTACCTGTTCCGCTGGTTCGGCTTCGTCATCAAGCGTCAGCCGGAGGCGGGCAGCGAGCCCCTTGGCTCGTCGCTGGTCAAGCGCGGGGTGATCCTCGCCGCCGCCGCCGCCGCCTGGGGGCTCGCCTGGCAGTGGGGTGAACTCTCCCCCCACGGCAACCTGCTGCACGCCCTGCCGCTGCTCTTCGCGCTCGCCTTCCTCGCCCTGGAGTGGCTGCCGGCATGGCTGAAGAACACCCTGGCCATCGCCGGGCTGGTCGGCTGGTTCCTGCTCCACTACGGCAGTTACGACGAGCTGCGAATGATCTTCGGCGTGGTGATCCTGCTCGGCGGGGCGCTGATCCTGCTCGCCAGCTACGACGCACAGGGATGTGCTAGTGTCGCGGGAGGCAGGAAGCCGGGAGCGACCCACGCCCACGGTCGCCGCGTCGGCTTCTACCCGGCGGCGATGTTGATGTACGCCGGGCTCGCCCAGCTGATCGTCGCCGAGGAGACCTTCCACTTCTTCGCTGCCTGGGAGCTGCTCACCGTCGGCTCCTACTTCCTGATCCTGCGCGGCAAGCGCTCCGAGCCCCACGCGCTCTCCTATCTGGTCTTCTCCCTGGGCGGCGCCTTCCTGATCCTCGCCGGCTTCTCGATCGCGGCCCAGGGGACGGTCCACTTCCCGGTCGCCGGCCTGACGGATCTGGTGCAGCCGCTGGCGCCGTGGGTGTTCCTGCTGCTGGCGGTGGGCTTCATGACCAAGACCGCCGCCATCGGACTCCACATCTGGCTCCCCGGCGCCCACTCCGAGGCGGAGACCGACGTTTCGCCGATGGTCTCCGGCATCCTGCTCAAGGCGGGGGTGTTCGGCCTCATCGTGCTGGTCACCAGCATGGGCAAGCAGCAGCTCTACGGCATCGAGCTGACCCACGTGATGCTCTGGATCGGCGCGCTGTCGGCGCTGATCGGCAACCTGATGGCCGCCTTCCAGGAGGATGCCAAACGGTTGCTCGCCTACTCCTCCATCGGCCAGATGGGCTACGCCCTGTTCGGTCTGGCGATGATGAACCACCTCGGCCTGTTGATGGCGCTGATGTTCGTGATCAACCACTACATCTACAAGTCGATGCTGTTCCTCTCGGTGGGCGGTGTCGCCAAGCGCACCGGCACCCGCGAGATGTATCGTATGGGCGGGCTGATCACCCTGATGCCGCTCTCCTTCATCGCCGTGCTGGTCGGCATCATCGCGCTCTCCGGGGTACCGCCGCTCTCCGGCTTCGGCGGCCGCTGGATCTTCTACAACGCGATCATGACCGCCGACTATCGGTGGCCGATCATCATCCTCTTCCTCGCCGGACCGATCGCCTTCCTCTATCTCTTCCGGTTGATCCACACCATCTTCCTCGGCCAGTTGAAGGACGAACACCGCAAGCTCAAGGAGGCGCCGTTCTGGATCGTCCTGCCGCAGATGATCTATGTCGCCTTCCTGGTGATCTTCGCCCTGGTGCCGGGGCTGGCGCTGCACAAGGTGGACAACTACATCGGCCAATTCTTCCCCGATGGCGGGTTGAATTGGGAGGGGCTCACCATCACCAGCCACTTCGGCTATTGGAGCCCGATCTCGATCATGATCGTGGTGGCGGTGATCTTCGTCACGCTCTTCTCCTGGCTACTGTTCGTCAATCGTAAGGCGCAGAAGGTGAAGCAGTTCAACATCGTCTATGCCGCCGAGCGTCCCTATCGGCCGGAGACCACCCACTTCGCGTGGAACTTCTTCGCCCCCTACCGCAAGGCGCTCGGCTTCCTCACCCAGCCCTTCGTCACCCGCTTCTGGGAGGGGATCGCCGACCTGCTGCACACCGGTGCCGACCTCACCCGGCGGATCTACACCGGCAACGGCCAGACCTACGCGATCCATCTGCTGGCCTTCGTCGTCGTCGTCTTCCTGATGTCCAAGGGGATCTGACCGATGGATTCGTTCGACTGGATGAAGATCCCCTATTCGCTGCTGACGCTGTTCATCGTCGTCAACTTCGGCCTGCTGCTCAACGCGCTGATCGCCAAGATCGGCGCGCGGGTGGGGCGCCGCCACGGCATCCCGATCTGGCAGAACTACCTCGACCTGGTGAAGAACTACGCCCTGCGCACCTCCATCACCCACGGCGTGATGTTCTACCTGGGGCCGGTCTTTCGGCTGGCCGGCGGCGTCGGCCTGCTGCTCTTCGTGCCGACCATCTACGGCTCGGAGATGTTCTCCAACCTGTCGTTCGCCGGTGATCTGATCCTCGCCCTCTACTTCGTCTTCTTCGGCACGCTGGGCATGGCGCTCGGCGCCGCGGAGAGTGGCCACCCCTATTCGGCGATCGGCATCACCCGCGGTCTCTCCCAGGTGACCGCCGCGGAACTCCCCTTCGCCCTGGCGGTGTTCGCGGTGGCGTTGCAGTATCAGACCCTATCCATTCCCGAGATTGTTGCCGCCCAGCAGGGTGGGATGCTCAACTGGACGCTCTTCACCAACCCGCTGGCGGTGGTGGCGGCGATGCTCTCCTTCCTCGGTTCGATGATGCGCCCGCCGTTCGATGTGGTGCTCGCCCCCCAGGAGATCCCGATCGGTCCGCCCACCGAGTACCACTCGTCGTACCTCGCGCTGATGCAGACCAACCGGGCGATCTTCCCCATCGCCAAGATCGTGGTCTACATGAACCTCTTCTTCGGCGGAGCGACCAGCTGGCCCCTGTTCTTCCTCAAGGTGTTCCTGATCTACATGTGCTCGGTGCTGGTCGGAGTGGTCTTCCCGCGCTTCCGGGTCGAGCAGTCGATCCGCTGGTTCCTGATCTGGGCGGTGCCGCTGGGCGTCGCCGCGGTGGTGGTGGTGTAGTCCGTGGGACGAGAAGAAAAGAAGAATGGCCACGGAGCCACGGAGGTCACGGAGCCGGTAAGGCGGCTTGTTAGTCGCATGACCCCGAACGTCGGGGTCCTCCTCTTCTCCGTGTCCTCCGTGGCTCCGTGGCAAAAGGGTTTTCGCGAATGAAAGATGAGCTGGAAAAACGCATTGTCCGCGCGCCCGACGGTCAGGAGATCGAGATCGAGCCGTTGCGCGACTACTTTTGCGAGGCGCCGCCGACGGTACAGACCCCGGCCTATACCCGGATCATCGAGAAGTTCTTCAACTGGGCCCGCTCCGAGTCGCTGTGGATCCTCGGCTTCGGCACCGGCTGCGGCGCCATCGAGATGCGCCCGCTGATGACCCCGCGCTTCGACGCCTACCGTTTCGGCGTGCAGTGGCGGCCGACGCCGCGTCAGTCGAACCTCTTCATCATCTCCGGTTACCTCTCCACCAAGACGTTGAAGCGGGCGATCCGCTCCTACGAGCAGATGCAGAGTCCGAAATACGTGATGGGGCTCGGCTCCTGCACCATCAACGGCGGCATGTACTGGGACTCCTACAACACCATCAAGCGGCTCGACGACTACCTGCCGGTGGATCTCTACGTCACCGGTTGCATGCCGCGCCCCGAGGCGCTGCTGCAAGGGTTCGAGGATCTGAAGAAGATCATCAAGGCGGGCGAGGGGGAGGGGGCCAACCGGTACGCCGAGAATTTCGCGTGGTACAAGGCCAACCAGAAGCGGGTGATCCACGATTGGGACATGCCGGATTACAACTGGTAATCCCGTAGGAGCGGTTTCGACCGCGACCGGGATGCCGTGTCTGTAACGGATCGGGTGATGCGGTCGCGGTCGAAACCGCTCCTACGGGAAAGTGAATTTTTCGAATCGGTGCTATTGAATGCGTGAACTGTACGACAGATTGAAACAGCGGTTCGAATTGGGTGAGCTGACCGAGCAGCGTCCCGATCTCGCCTTCATCACCGTGGCGCGCGAGGTGCTGCGCCCGCTGTTGCTCCACCTGCGGGACAAGGAGGGCTTCACCCATCTGGTGCTGCTCACCGCGGTGGATTGGATCGAGGAGGGCGAGTTCCAGCTCACCTACCTCCTCTCCAATCGCAAGGCGGCGGTGGACGTCGGCCTGCGCCTGATGATCCCCCGCGACGGCGTCGCCATGGAGAGCATCCACGACCTCTGGCCCACCGCCGCCACCTACCAGCGGGAGCTGCGCGAGATGTTCGGCATCGACTTCCCCGACAGCCCGCGGGTCAATGAAGAGTTCATCCTGGAGGGGTGGCGCGACATCCCCCCCTACCGCCGCGACTTCGACACCCTGAAGTATGCGCAGGAGAGCTACAACGACCGCCCCGGCCGTGAGACCCGCGACCCCGAGCAATACATGAAAGAACAACTCTATCCGGACGGGAAGTGACATGGCCTACCAACCGGATCGCAGCCAATATCCGAGCCGCCGCCCCGACGGCAGCCTCGACATCGACCTCACGTCGGGCAAGTACCTGAAGCTGTGGCAGGGCCCCCAGCACCCCGGCATCACCGGCAACATGTCGGTGGAGCTGACCGTCTGCGGCGACGAGGTGGTCGAGGGGCGGACCCACGTCGGCTATCTCCACCGCGGCTTCGAGAAGCTGATGGAGCGGCGCACCTTCATCCAGTGCTTCCCCATCGTCTGCCGCATCTGCGTCCCCGAGCCCGACTTCAACGAATACTGCTACGCCGCCGCGGTGGAGGAGCTGGCCGGGCTGGTGATCCCCGAGAAGGCCCACTGGATCCGCACCCTGATCCTGGAGATGGGACGGATCAACAGCTATTTGATGTACATGGGTGGCCAGGCCGGCGCCTTCGGCCAGGGGGTGATCGGCCAGTGGACCACCTATGTCCGCGACCTGATGCTCGACCGTTTCGAGGAGCTGACCGGCGCCCGCATCTACCACATGTTCATCCTCCCCGGCGGGGTGCGCGACGACCTGCCGGAGGGCTTCGCCGGGCGCATGGAGGAGACCCTGCGGGAGCTGGAGAGCACCATGCGGGACGTGCTCGACGTGATGTTCCACAACGCGGTGTTCAAGAAG
Source organism: Endothiovibrio diazotrophicus (assembly GCF_054657215.1). Classification (NCBI taxonomy): domain Bacteria; kingdom Pseudomonadati; phylum Pseudomonadota; class Gammaproteobacteria; order Chromatiales; family Thioalkalispiraceae; genus Endothiovibrio; species Endothiovibrio diazotrophicus. The sequence continues at coordinate 5,330 of NZ_BAAHXB010000074.1, read as the reverse complement.
CGCGCGGTCGGGGTGGGCTACATCGACCCCGAGCTGGTGGATTCCTACGGCGTTACCGGGCCCACCGCCCGCGCCGCTGGTGTGGCCAAGGACGTGCGCCGGGACCAGCCCTACCTGGTCTACCCGGAGCTGGATTTCGAGCCGGTCACCGGCACCGATTCGGACATCTACACCCGTGCCGACGTGCGCCGCCGCGACCTGCTGATGTCGATCGACCTGGTGCGCCAGATCCTGGCGAAAATGCCCGATGACAAGGGGCCGGTGATGGCCGATCTGCCCAACGTGCTGCACTGGAAGATCCCCCGCGGCGAGACCTACGTCCGCGGCGAGTGCTCGCGCGGCGAGTACGGCTACTATCTGGTCACCGACGGCAGCGGCTACCCGCGCCGGGTCAACGTCCGCGGCCCCTCGTACACCCACGCGATGGCCCTGCTGGAACGGCTGATCGTCAACTGCAACATCTCGGACGTGGCCGGCCTGATGGTCTCCCTGCACACCTACCCGCCGGAGATCGAGCGCTGATGTTTTTGGAAGAATTTGCCACGGAGGCACGGAGAACACAGAGGTGTTGGAAGCGATGTATGCATTAAGACGATCGGTCTGCGTTTCGATGTCGTCCAGCGATATTCCCGGGTGTCTCGGTGGGGCTTCGCGCGCATTGCGTTTTCTCCGTGGACTCCGTGGACTCCGTGTCTCCGTGGCCAAAGAGGTTTTCCGTTCCGAGGAGGCACGGCAATGAGCGTGCGCGACGTCCTCTCCCCGTTCACCGCCTGGAAGAACCTGCTGCGCGAGCCGGTGACCATCGCCGACCCGCTCAACGAGCGTCCCGGCTCGGCCCGCTATCGCGGCTTCCACAAGAACGACGTGGAGTTGTGCATCGGCTGCGGCACCTGCGAGGCGATCTGCCAGAACGGCGCCATCGACATGCTGCCCTCCGATGGCATCGCGACCAAGCCCGGCGACTCCGGTCTGCGCCCGCGTATCGACTACGGCCGCTGTTGCTGGTGCGCGCTCTGCGTCGACGTCTGCATGACCCGCTCGCTGACCATGTCCAACGAGTACAAGTGGGTGGAGCGCGACCCCGACGCCTTCCGCTACATGCCGGGCGTCGACGCCAAGCCGTGGGATCACGCGGAATTGGGCTACCACCGCCCCGACGACCACCGGCTGATGGCGCGCGAGCGGGTTGCGATGGGCGAGATGGGCCCCCAGGTGCGGATCGAGTCCTTCGGCGAGATCGTCGCCGGCTACACCGTCGAGCAGGCGCAGCTGGAGGCCGATCGCTGCGTCTCCTGCGGGCTCTGCGTCGCCACCTGCCCGACCCACATGTCGATCCCCGACTACATCGCCGCGATCCGCGACGGCGACTACGAACGCGGCCTGCAGATCCTCTACGAGACCAACCCGTTCTCCCAGGTGTGCGGCCGGGTCTGCACCCGCAAGTGCGAGGACACCTGCGCGGCGCGGCATGAGGGGGACCCCATCGCCATCCGCTGGCTGAAGCGCCACATCGTCGATCAGGTCCCCTACGACCGGTTCCGCGAGCTGGTCGGCGGTCCCGCGCCGGCCACCGGCAAGAAGGTGGCGATCATCGGCGCCGGCCCCGCCGGTCTCACCGCCGCCTTCGATCTGGCGCGCAAGGGCCATGGGGTCACCGTCTTCGAGGCAAAGGCCGCCGCCGGCGGCATGACCCGCTACGGCATCCCGGAGTATCGTCTCCCCTACGATGCGTTGGATCGCGACGTCGATCTGATCCTCTCCATGGGGGTGGATATCCACTACAACTGCCGCATCGGCGTCGACAAGACGATGGATGCACTGCACGAGGAGTTCGATGCGGTGCTGCTCGCCATCGGTCTCCAGGAAGGGCGCCAGACCCGCATCCCGCAGTCCGACAACGCCGGGGTCTACCGCGCCGTCGATCTGCTGCACAAGATCACCGCCAACGAGCCCTTCGAGCTGCCCTACCGGGCGGTGGTGATCGGCGGTGGCAACGTCGCCATGGATATCGCCCGCTCGCTGGCCCGCCTGCAGAAGAAGTACCTGGACAAGGTGGACGTGGTGGTCACCGCGCTGGAGGATCAGCAGCACTTCATGGCCGACCCCGACGAGATCAAGGAAGCGCTGGAGGAGGGGGTGGTGATCCGCGACCAGTGCGGGCCGCAAGGGTGCGAGATCAGTGCCGACGGCAAGCTGATCGGTTTGAAGACCTGGAAGGTGGTGTCGATCTTCGACGAGAACCACCGCTTCGCGCCCAAATACGACGAGGCCGCGGAGATCATCCACCCCTGCGACACGGTGATCGAGGCGATCGGCCAGTTCGCCGATACCTCGCTGCTCGGCGACCGGTTCACCGAGGCGCTGGAGTGGAACCGCGGCCGTATCCAGATCGACGCCGACGGCCGCACCACGCTGCCCTGGCTCTGGTCGGCCGGCGATTGCGTCAACGGCCCCGACGTGGTCCACGCGGTGGCCGACGGTCACCGGGTGGCGGCCAGTATCGATGGGGTCCTGATGGAGACAACGTCATGAGCGAAGGCACCGGCCACCAACGGCTGCAGGGGCTGACCACCGTCAAGGAGATCCTGGCGGTGGCCACCGACTTCGAGCGCACCGCTCGGGACTTCTACAGCGCGCTCGTTCCCAAGGTGAGCAAGAAGCTCCGCTATCTGGCCGAGGAGTTGGCCGAGGAGGAGCAGCGCCACTTCGACCTCTTCTCCGGGCTGAACGAGCGGGGCGACCTGGATGATGCCCTGGCCGAGGCGATCGAGCGTCCCGCCAGCGATCGCAAGTTCTCCGACTGTATCCTCACCCCCGACCTGGGCGAGAACCCCGATGATCAGGCGGTGCTGCAATACGCCCTGATGCGTGAGCACGCCGCCATGGAGCAGTACCACGCCCTGGCCGACGCCACCTCCCCCGGCCCGATCCACGACCTCTTCCGCTACCTCGCCAACGAGGAGACCAAGCACAAGAACGAGCTGGAGAAGCTCTACTACGAGATCGTCCACAGCGGCGGGGTCTGACTCCTTTTTCCCCGTAACCGCCGCGGCCGCTGAGAGGCCTCAGTGGGGAAAAAGGAGAATTGAAGGATGTAGGGCTGAGCTGGACCCCGCTGAAAGCGTCGTAGGGTGTGCCGACGATAGGAGGCGCACCACCTCAATTTTGGCACTTCCTGAATAGTTGAAACCGATACCGAACGGGGCCGTAGGTCGGCGCTACCGCGCCGACGCAAACGCACGCACCGCTCTTTCAGCGTCCACCGTGCTCGCCGAATGGAGCGACCCGGATTGGGGAATCGACCAGGGAACATGCGGGTGATCGGGCGGTGAAAATCGGGTATTTCCAATTCGCGGTGCGCTACGGCGACAAGGAAGCGAACTTTTCCCGTGTCGAGCAGGCGATGGCAGGGGCGGATCTCGACCTGTTGGTGTTGCCGGAACTCTTCTCCACCGGTTATATCTTCCGGAGTCCGGATGAGGCCTACGCCCTTGCGGAACCCGTCCCCGAGGGAGAGACCACGCGCCGGATGATCCGCTGGGCGGAGGAGCGGCAGGCCTTCATCGCCGGTGGGCTGCTGGAGATCGAAGGGGATCGGCTGTTCAGCACGGTCGTGGTGGCCGGGCCTGCCGGTGTCGTGGCGCGATATCGAAAAATCCATCCATCCCTTTCCGAAAGACTGTTTACGCCCGGCGAGGCGCTCAGCTCCTTCGATCTGCACGGCGTTCCCATCGGCTTGGCCATCTGCAGCGACGGCGCGATGGAGGATATCCATCGCCGGTACCGACAGCACAAGGTGGCGTTGATCCTGCACCCGGCCAACTTCTGCGGCCAGGACATCCCGGCCGCGGTGGAGCGGTGGGTATCCCGCTACGGGACGCCGGTGCTGACCGTCAATCGCCTGGGCTTCGACGTGGCCAATGCGTTCGGTATCCGCTTCGTCGGAGGCAGCCGGCTGTTGGAGGCCGGGGGCGTTACCCGGATCGGCAGCGATGAACGGGAGGAGTTGCGGGTGTTCGAGTTTTCGGACAGGCGTGGGTGAGACGGCTGTTTCAAGGATGCAGAAGAAGTCCAGCGCCTCGATGTGGCACGATGCGGATCTCTGAGCGTGCCCAAACTATCCGCCGGAAAACCCCCGCGCTCAGTGCAGATTCCGTGATGGACAAAGAAAAACCCCCTCAAGCCGATTGATCACCGCTGGAGGGGGGCTCCTGAATCTTCGCCAAAAGAGTAGGGAGACGGTTCCAGTGTGTCAGTCCTCTCCAACACGGCCTCTCGCCCCGGCGGCGCCGGGAGTTGGCCGACCGACTCGATCTCTCCCCCAAGACCTTCTACCGCTGGCGCTGCTGGTGGCGGGAGCACTTTGTCGCCAGCGCCACTTGGCGAAGGTTGTCGCGGTTGCTGCTGCCCTCGCCGGAGGTCGAGGCGCTGCCCGGTGCGCTCCTCGGTCGGCTGTCCTGCGAGGACCTCGAAGGGCGCGTCATGGCCTCCAGGCCGCCGGGCGCCGGCTCGATCAGTTCGCCGATCTCCAGCGGCGCGCCCCAGCGGGGGACGCCGTTGTAGAGCACCAGGGGCAACACCGGCGGCAACTGGGCGCGGGGTTTCATCCGGCCCCGCTTGATCAGGTCCTGGTAGAGCAGGCCCAGGTAGGTGAGCAGGCGCACCGCCATGAAGGGGGCGATGGTCGACTGGAATTCCAGCAGCAGATAGACATAGACCCAGCGCTCCTTGAGGCGGACCCGCCAGACCATGTCGTCGATGCGCTCGCGCAGGTCGTCGCTGACGTAGCTGCCGGCCACCCGTTCGAGGGTGGAGAAGTCCAGCTCCTTCACCCAAGCCTCGTGGACAAACCCCTCCAGCAGGTCACGCACCAGCTCCGGGTGGCTGAAGAGGTGCTTGTAGCCGGAGTCGTGGGGTGCCATGGGGTTCTCGAATAATGTCTCCTTGAATTATCCGTTCTATGTCCTTTTGTGATCAATTGGGAGAATTCTGATAGGGAGGGAGTCGGTCGGTGAGGGGGACGGTGGAAGTGATATTCAAACGGATGTCGGCGCGGCGTCGGGTTGGTGATGGGGTGCGCGGTCGCGCCATCCACCCGGGCGCAGCACAGTCAAATCCTCCCCCTGTAGGAACGGCCCCAAGGCCGTCAATCCCTTTCGGCGAATACCTGCTCGATTGTTTCCGCGTCGAGAATGCGCTCCCCCCAGCGCTCCAGGATCTCCAGCGGGGCTTCGCCCAAGCGCTGGCCGACCCACTCCGGAAGCGAGCCGAAGCGCAACGAGAGCTGCCGTTTCAACAGCGCGGTCTCACCCTCTCTGCGCCCTTCGGTA
>NZ_BAAHXB010000073.1:0-28033 GCF_054657215.1 Endothiovibrio diazotrophicus | reverse complement strand
TGGTTTGCTTCGCCGGCGGGTGGGGGCGGCTGCCCTTCTTCCTGCTCCGGTTCCCGCTCCAGCGTCTCCATGATCCGCCGCAGGTGGCGCGACTCGATCAGGCTGATCCCCACCTTGTCGGCCCACTTGCAGAGGCCTTCGTCGCCGGAGACCAGGGTGGCGTCCATCTCGTAGGCGAGCAGCAGCACGTCGACGTCCTCCTTGCTGTCGATCACCCCCTGGCGCAGCGCCTCTCGGTAGCGGTCGCGCAGTCGGGCGATCAGCCGTCCGCCGTCACCCTCGGCACCGGCGCTACCTCCGGCGTAGGCCATCTTGGTCAGCTCCTCGGCGATGCGCAGCCCCTTGTCGACCCGCGAACGCAGCTCCTCGATCAGCTCGTAGACCAGCTCGCTCGGCACCATCAGGGCGTAGCGCCGCGGTGAGCGCAGCTTCACCACCGACTGGAACTCGGCGGCCAGCTCGCCGAGATTGCGCATCTTGCGCAGCTCCTCGTAGACCGAGCCGGGCATGTAGAACTCGGCGTGGGTGCGGCGGGCCCGCCGGATGAATTCGGCGATCGCCTCCATCGGATCGGTGGAGAACTGCTTGTGGACGTCCGGGTTGGTGAAGAGCGAGGTGTCGAGGATGAAACGCTGCATGGGGCACCGGGGGAAGGGGTACTTTATTCCCCAAGGTTATGCGCGTTGGGTGGCGGGAGGTCAAGGTCGTCGGGTGGCAGGCGACAGGCGAAAACGTCTCGCTCCGGTCGATCTTTTCGCCTTGTTGGCTTATGGGGTTGGGGAAGGCCTTCGGATGGCGTAGGTCGTCGCTACCGCGGCGACGCAAGCGGAAGCAGTGGCATTGGGGATGGCGGTCTCTTTCCGGCGGCTTCGTCCCGTTCGGTAGGGTCGGCGCGAGGTTTGCCGGGAGTGCCTTCGTTTGCGTCGCCGCGGTGGCGACGACCTACGTTTCGTCGGAGGGAGCGTTGGCGTGTGAGAACGGTCTTGGAAAAAAAGTTTCAGAAAGGATCGATGCGGAATCAAGTACCGGCATCACCCTGACGCCTGACAAAAAAACGGCGACCCGAGGGCCGCCGTTTTCACCGATAGGGATGGGGACCTAATATTCCTCGGCGTCCTTCCACATCTCCGGTTCGAAGTGGATCACCCGGTTGCGCCCCTGGTCCTTGGCCTTGTAGAGGGCGACGTCGGCGTATTTGACCGCCTGCCAGAAGGTGTCGGAGTCGGTGGGGAAGTCGGCGATGCCGATGGAGATGGTCTTCTGCAACAGCGCGTTGGGCACCTGGATCTTCGTCTCCTCCACCGTGGCGCGGATCTTCTCCGCCACCTCGTCGCCGGTGTGGTCGACGGTGTTCTGGAGGATAATCATGAACTCCTCGCCACCGTAGCGGATCACCAGGTCGGAGGCGCGCACCGTCTGGCGGAACACCTTGGCCAGCGTCTTGATCACGGTGTCCCCGGCGTCGTGGCCGTAGGTGTCGTTGACCTTCTTGAAATAGTCGAGGTCGAGCATCAGGATCGACACCTGCTGGGCGTTGCGCTGGCTGTTGGCGATCAGCGTCTCGACGTACTCCTCCAGGAAACGGCGGTTGTGCAGGCCGGTCATCGGGTCGCGCAGGTTGGACTCGCGCAGGGTGTCCATCAGCCGCTTGGCCTCGATCACCGGCGCCGCCTCGCGCAGGTAGACGTTGATGAACGGCAGCAGATCCTGGAAGTGGTGTCCCTCCTCGCGGCTGACCACCACCTGCACCACGCTGCCCACCGAGCCGGACTGGATCACCGGGAGGCAGATATGCTGCAGCTCGGGATCACCGGTGGGGCGGAAGGAGTTGCAGATCATCGGGGTCTCGATGGAGTCGATGGTGTGGCCGGTGCGCCGCGCGCGGCACGCCTCGGAGCGCACCAGGATCGACTGGTCGCACCACTTGCAGTCACTCTCCGGCTGGCCGTCGACGACGATCGGGATCATCCGGTTCTTGCTGTTGGCCACCTCGTAGATCGAGAAACGCTCGACGTAGAAGTCCTCGTGGAGCACCCGGGCGAGGCGGCAGTAGACCTCCCGTTTGGTCTCGTCCTCTTCGATCGACTGCTTGAAGTGGGCTGCCTCGATCAGCGCCTCGACCATCCCGATGGTGTTGGTGAGCAGGTTGCGGTTGGCGCTGGGGGGGTTGCGGATCAGCTGGCTGACGTTGTTGCTGATGGTGGTGAGGCCGCCGTGGAGGAAGTCCATCAGGTGGTTGAGGTCCTCGGCGATCTGGCCGATCTCGTCGTTGGTGTGGCGTTCGATCTTGGTGGTGTAATCGCCCTGAATGGCGCGACCGACCGCCTGCTGCACCTCTTCGGCGGTGGAGACCAGCGGCTTGGTCAGGCGGCGGAAGAAGAGCATGGTGCCGAGGGCGAAGAGGCTGACGGCGGCCACCATGGCGATGACGGTGACCAGCGCGCTCTCCTTGAGCTGGCCGATGGAGACGGTCAGGGTCACCGCGCCGAGCACCGTGCCCACCGGCACCGCGTGGCACTGCCTGCAGTCGGGGTCACCACTGCCGTCGACGATGAACGGGATGGTGGAGCGGAAGATCGGGTCCATCCCCTCGTCGATCAGCTTGAAGTAGGGCTTGCCGGTGGAGAGCACCCGCTGTTCGATCTCGTCGCGGGGCTGTTCGCGGTTGAGTCCCTCGCCGTACTGTTCGATGACGTCGGGGCCGCGCACCACCCGCGCCTCCTTCAGCCCCTTGATGGCGGAGAGGCGACGGAGAAAGTTCTCGCGCTTGTTGATCACCCCGTTGACCATCGACTCGGTGAGGTTGACGCGCACGATCTCGGCGGCGACCCGGGCGTGCTCCTCGGCGGAGGCGATGGAGAAGTGGCGGAACGAGAGCAGGCTGACCACGATCAGCGATGCGATCAGCACCACCGTCAGTCCGACGGAGAAAAGGGTGGTCTTGGTGGTCAGTTTCATTCCGGAATTCCCTTTTTGCAACAATCAGTTGTTACTATTTTTTGATTGTGCCCACGGCACGGCGGGTGGTCCGGACGCGCGGTCAAGTGTCGGATTGTAGCCCATGCCGTAGGGAGAAGGCGAGGGATGCGTACGGGAATTCCCTTGGGCGTTTCCTCCAGGCTGCGGTCATGAAAAGATGTAGTGCTTGCGTACCGCTTTGTGGATCTTCCGGATGGGGGAAATCGTTCATCGTCCATCGTGGGTGCGGTACGGGGAAGGGAGGAATACGGCGCGGAAGGAGTGGCTCAGGATGTAAATATAAGGTCAATGAGGAAATTCCCTGTTGACCGCTCGGTCAAATCCGGTAAATCTTCCCGCCTCGTAAATACTTAATCACGAGCGGCGCCCAGACGCCTGCGTCCGGCACCCCCCAGGAAGGAGAGCATCCGCGAAGGTACGCGGGTCCGGCGCCCCGTCATCGCCGTTCCGCGCCCCGGAGCCGCCCCCTTGAATATCCGCAAGGCCTGCGACCTCTTTCTCGACTACTGCCGCAGCAGCAAGAATCTGTCGGCCCACACCCTGCGGGCCTATGAGATCGACCTCAACGACTTCCAGCGTTTCGTCGGAGCGCGCAAGGGGGTCACCGCCATCGACAAGGCGCTGCTGCGCAACTACCTCGGCCACCTCAAGGAGGAGAAGGGGTTCAAGCCGACCACCATCAAGCGCCGCCTCGCCTGTCTGCGGGTGTTGTTCAGCTGGCTGGAGGACGAGGAGCACGTCGCCCAGACCCCGCTCTACCGCCTCAACGCCAAGATCGCGCTGCCCCACCAGCTCCCCCGGGCGCTGACCCGCGAGGAGATGGGCAAGCTGCTCACCTACTGGCGGCTGCGCCTCGACCTGCCGCCGAAGGCCCAGGTGGGGCCGCGCCACCTCGCCTCGCTACGGCTGACCCGGGACTTCACCGCCTTCACCGGGATGATCGCCGCCGAGCTGCTGTTCGCCACCGGCATGCGCGTCGGCGAGCTGGCCTCGGTGCGCCCGGAGGACATCAGCCCGGACGGCGAGGTGATCACCATCGTCGGCAAGGGCAACCGCCAGCGCCGGGTGTTCGTCTCCCGCGCCGAGCTGCGCACCCTGGTGCGCACCTATCTGGAGACCCGTACCGAGCGCTTCCCCGCCGCCGAGGCCGCGCTGGTCACCCCCCAGGGGGCCGACGCCTCCACCCAGTACCTGCGCCAGGTGATCACCCGCGGCGCCAAGCAGGCGGGCATCCGCCGCCGCATCACCCCGCACATGATCCGCCACACCGCCGCCACCATGCTGCTGGAGGAGGGGCTCGACATCCGCTACGTCCAGCGTCTGTTGGGCCACCAGTCGATCGCCACCACCCAGCGCTACACCCACGTCACCGACGAGGTGCTGCAGAAGCTCCTCGGGGAGAAGCACCCGCGGGGGCGGGTGATCGGCGAGGATTGAAGTTGCAGGTGGCCTGAGCTTCTTTCCTCTTCGGTCGGGTGTTGGTGGATGGGTTACCATATCGCCTCCACCGGCGTGGGCCGGTCGACGGTGAGGTGTCTCCTTGGATCAGGCGTGGATTCTCGACCATGAGCCGGCCATCCGGCTCGGCTGCTTTCTCGGCGTCTTCGTCGCGGTGGCATTGGCCGAGTGGTGGGCACCGCGTCGTCGCCCGCTCCTCCCCAGGGCCGCCCGCTGGGCCCACAACATCGCCCTGGTGGTGCTCAACAGCGTGCTGCTGCGGCTGCTCTTCCCCGCCGCCGCGGTGGGGGTGGCCGCCTTCGCCGCCGGGCAGGGGTGGGGGCTGCTGCACCACTACGAGGTGCCCGCCCTCCCCGCGCTGATCGCGGCGATGCTTGTGCTCGACCTGGTGATCTACCTCCAACATGTGATGGTCCACGCGGTGCCGGCGCTGTGGCGGCTGCACCGGGTGCACCACGCCGATCTCGACTACGACCTCACCACCGGCGCGCGCTTCCATCCGTTGGAGATCCTCCTCTCGATGCTGATCAAGTTCGCCGCCATCGTGGTGATCGGCCCGCCGGTGGCGGCGGTGGTGCTGTTCGAGGTGGTGCTCAATGCCACCGCCATGTTCAACCACGGCAACCTGCGCCTGCCCGAGGTGCTGGATCGGTGGCTGCGCTGGATCGTCGTCACCCCCGACATGCACCGGGTCCACCATTCGGTGGAGGACGACGAGGCCAACTCCAACTTCGGTTTCAACCTCCCCTGGTGGGATCGCCTCTTCGGCACCTACCGCGACCAGCCCCGCGCAGGTCACCAGGGGATGACCATCGGCATCCACCACTACCGCGACCCGCGGCAGGTGGATCGGCTGCCCGGCATGCTGTGGCTGCCGTTCCGCGGGCGGGTTACCGAATATGCGATCAATCGCCGCCGCTGGGATGGCGGGGATGGTGAATAGCGTCGAACGAACCGCAGATTTCGCAGATTGACGCAGATTTTTGTTGTTTAATCAGCGTCAATCTGCGAAATCTGCGGTTGAACCCGCTTGTTGCGGGGCTGCTGGCCCCGATCGTTACGAATCACTCTCTCTCTTGGAGCGAAGCATGCCTAGACTCCCCGCAATCCTGTTCTTTCTTGGCCTTTCCTGGGCGGGCCTCGCCCACGCCTTCGAGACGGTGAAGGTCACCGACCGGGTCTATGCCCTGGTCGGCGACCTCGGCCAGCGTTCGCCGGAGAACCTGGGGCACAACATGACCTCCGGCTTCATCGTCGGCGGCGACGCGGTGGCGGTGGTCGATCCCGGCGCCTGTTACCAGGATGCGGAGCGGATCGCGGCGGCGGTTCGCGGGGTCACCGACAAGCCGATCCGCTGGGTGATCGATACGGGGGGGCAGGACCACCGCTGGCTGGCCAACGGCTGGTTCAAGGCGCACGGGGCGACCATCATCGCCTCCAGCGCCGCGCGGGCGTTCATGGAGGCGAACGCTGAACGGCAGCTGGCGGGGGTGCGTAAGCGGGTGGGGGCAGGCTGTGACGGCACCGAGCCGGTCTACCCGGACGTCACCTTCGACGACCGCCATCCGCTCGATCTCGGCGGGGTGACGGTGGCGCTGCGCTATACCGGCGGCGCCCATACCCCCGGCGACATCTTCGTCCAGCTGCCGCAGAGCGGCGTGCTGTTCACCGGGGACGCGGTCTACGCCCAGCGCCTGCTCGGCCTGTTCGAGGGGCTGCAGCGCTGGATCGCCAGCCTGGAGGTGATGCGCGACGAACTGAAGCCGCAGGTGGTGATCCCCGGTCACGGCCATGTCACCGATCTCGACGAGGCGCTGCGCGACAGCTACGGCTACCTCACCTTCCTGCGCGATCGGATCCAGGCGCGCATTGACGACGGCGCCTTCGATGCGGTGGAGGCGGCCCAGGGGCTCGACCAGTCCGAATTCTCCTACCTGAAGAACTGGGATCAGCTCAGCTTCCGCGCGATGAACGCCCAGCGGGCGGCGGAGGAGCTGTTCAGCTCGCAGCCCTGACCCGGGTGAGCCAGGCGCCGTAGAGGGCGTCGGCCACGCGGTGCAGCCGTGCCATCCGCCCGTCGATGTCGTCGGTGATCCGCTCCAGGCTCTGCGCGCAGGGCGAGCCCAGGTCGAGGTCCGAACCGTAGCGGGCGAGCCACCTTTCGAGCATCTCGCGGGTCATCTCCAGGTGGAACTGCATCCCCAGGTGGTCGCCCAGGGCGTAGGCCTGATTGCGGTAGCAGCGGCTGCGCAGTAGTGGCAGGCTTCCGGGGGGGAAGGAGAAGGTGTCGGCGTGCCAGTGGAAGGTGTCGAAGCGCGCCGGCAGACCGTCGAGCCAGCCGTCGGCGGCGCCGTTGAGCGGCTCCCCGTCGACGGGTTCAAGGGGGTGCCAGCCGATCTCCATTCCCGCGCCGCGGGTCACTTCGCCGCCCAGCGCCTTGCTGATCAGCTGGCCGCCGAAACAGACCCCCATCATCGGCACGCCTGCCTCGTGGGCGCGGCGGATCAGCGCCAGCTCGTCGGCGAGCCACGGCAGGTCGTCGTTGACGCTCACCGCCGCGCCCATGAAGACCAGCCCCGAGACCTCCTTCACCGCCTCGGGCACGGGGTGCCCCTCGTCGATGCAGAGCAGCTCCCACGGGGCGCCGTGGCGGTCGAGGAACTCGCCCAGATAGCCGGGGCCTTCGCAGGCGAGGTGGCGGAAGATGCGGATCGGTTTCACTGTGGCTGGGCGGAGGTGAGTGGTTTGCAGGGGGCGCGGGATTGTGGCTATCCGGCGCCGTTTCCGGTGCAGAGGCCGTTTTTCACACCGCCTCCGCAATCGCGTCGCGGAACAGGGCGAAGCTCCTTGAGTGGCAGCGGGATGGGTTGAGATGCGCGCCGATTGTGCGGGCGGCCTCCACCTTGCGCAGTCCCCCGGTGAAGTAGCCATGGCGCTGCATCACGCGCTCGAACGCCTCCCAGGTGCCGCCGGCGATTGCGTCGGGATCACGATACGCCGCCTTGTTTGGGATGTTTGCCGACACCCTCGGGTAGGCGTCGCGAACCGCACTCCACTCGCCGAAATACCACGCCTCCAGCTCTTCGATGGCGATGCGGTTGACCACCTGCCAAATGGGGTGTCCGGAACGTGAGCGGGAGGTCAGGCCTGCCTCGCTGGCGTCTCGTTCCATCCGCTCCTTGAGGGCGACACAATCGTCGTCGTCGCGATCCAGCACGACGACGATTCGCCAGTCGGCGGGCAGCCAAGTGGCGTAGCCGCGCAGACGTGCACGAAGCTTTCCGAGCATGTCGCTCTTGCCCTGAAACGGATGTATCTCGAAGCCGCACTCTGGAGGCAGCTGATTGGGCAGAAAGGCGCGGAGAAAGGCCTCCATGGAAGGCTCTTCGACCAGGAATACCAAATGCGAGGCCCTCATCGGCCGCGCCCCCCCAAGGGGCGGGTCGGTGCCCCCTGGTTGACCAGCGGGTCTCCCACCCCCAGTTGTCCCTCCATCCAGAGGTGACCCAGCAGCGCGCCGTGCTGGACGAACTCGGGCACTCCGGGCAGGTCGCAGGCGCGCCGGGATTGGGTGTAGCCGTGATCGTCACGCCACAGTACACGCACCTCTTTCGGGTGTAACGCATTGAGGAAAAAGGGCGAATGGGTGGTCACCAGGAGTTGGGTGCGATCACACGCCGCACGGCACTCCTCCGCGAGCTCGGGCAATAGGCGCGGATGCAGGAAGTTCTCCGGCTCCTCGATGCCGATGAAAGGGGGTGGGCTTGGGTCGTAGAGCAGCACCAGATACGCCAGCATCTTGAGCGTGCCATCCGATGAGAACTTCGCGAGCACCGGATCGTTGAACGGGGCGTCCTTGATCTGCAACAGCAGGCGGCCATCGCGCATGGGGTCGGCTACCACCCTTTCGATCCGTGGAACCCGTTGGCGCAATACGCTGAAGATGGTATCCAGGCGTTCGCCATGCAGTTCGGTCAGGTGCTGGATGACATTCGCCAGGTTGTCGCCGGTCTTGGTCAGTCGCTCCTGCGGTCCCGCCTCCGGTTGGCCGCGCGCGCTGTCTGCCGAGAGGTAGGAGACGTACCAGCCGGTGATGAAATCGCGCAGCGCCGCCACCCGGGGATGCTCCGCGAACTGCCCCAATGCATTGACCGCCAACAGGTCGGGGGACTTGAGAGGGATATCCAGCCGCTTGTCCTGCTCATCCGGCAGTTCACCGCTGGTTGCCCGCCCCTGGCCGGCCCGATAGTCGATAAAGCGGAAAGGTTTTCCACTCTTGCCGCGACGCCACTGTAGCCACTCCTCGACCACCGTCGGTCCCCTCGGGCCTTCATCGACCGCTAAGTGGTAGGTGATCAGCGGGAAGCCGGGTTCGCGGTATTTGATCTCGATGATCACCGGCCCGTCGGCGCCCCGGGTCTTGAGCTCCTTGGCCTTTCCGCGTTTGTCCCAGGCCCGGCGCAGGCCGAACTCGAAGCAGTCGGCGAGAAAGGCGAAGACGTCGAAGACCGTCGATTTGCCGCTGCCGTTCGGGCCGAGTAGCACCGTGAGCGGGGTTAGCTCCTTGAATTCAACCTCCCGCAGCGCGCGGAAATTCCGCACCTTGAGATATTCGATCCGCGCCGGTGTGTGGGGCGGGGGGGGGAGTGTGTGCATGTGGGCGCCTTCAATGGACTGCGACGGATTTCTCCGCGAAACCGCGGAGTCCGTCAGGTCGATTCCCGATGATCCGGTCGAACCGAATTACATCGCGGTTGGCCCGGAACGGCAACCTTCAGGAACAGCGCTCCCCGCTGACGAACTTGGCGCACGTCTTGTTCACCGGGTGCCCCTCCTTGATCCAGCGGGTGATGCCGTCGGTGACGTTGATGATCCCCGGATAGCCGGCGCGCTCGCTGAGCGCACCGGCGAGCGCCGCGGTGCGGCTGCCGGTACGGCAGATCAGGGCGAAGGACTCCTCCTTGCCGACCACCTTCTCCAGCTCGGCGGGGAAGTCGCGGACCAGCCGGCCGCGGCCGTCGAAGGCGGTGAGCAGCACGCTCCCCTCGATCACCCCGGTCTGTTTCCACTCCTCCGGCCGGCGGATGTCGATCAGCTTGGTGCCGTTGGCGAGCAACGCCTCCAGTTCGGCATTGTCGACGCTGCGGAATTTGGGGGCTTCGGCGCCGAGCAGCTCCACCTCGAAGCGCAGGGTGGCGTTGGCGGGGATCACCCCGCCGGCGCCGCGCTCGCCGTAGGCCAGCTCCGGCGGGATGGTCAGCTCGCGCTTGCCGCCCACTTTCATCCCCTCGACCCCCTGCTCCCAGCCGGGGATCACCTGGCCGCGGCCGAGGGTGAAGGTGAAGGGCTTGCCGCGGTCGACGCTGGAATCGAACTTGGTCCCGTCCATCAGCCAGCCGGTGTAGTGGACGGTCACCTTGGAAAGGGGCTGGGCGAGCGCGCCGTCACCGGTGGCGAGATCGTGGATCTTCAATTCGCCGGCCAGGGCGGAGGCGGCGACGAGCAGGGCGCAGAGCAGGGTCAGCAGGCGGGACATCGTGGGGTTCCTGGGTTCTTCGAGGTTGGAGCCGGATTCTGCCACAGCCGGGATGGGTCGCCCAACGGGGGGCTGAGTACGGAAACGATTTCCCGCACTCTGACGAGCCTCGGTTCCGAGGATTTGTGCAACACTGGGGTGAACAGGAAGGTGGGGGAACGGTCCAATCGGGGACCGTATCCGCCGGATTACCCCAAATGGGGGCCATCGGGCCCCGCGACCAACCACCAGGAGAGAGACCATGAGATTCATTGCACTTGCCGCTACGGGCCTGCTTGCCGGCGCCTTCACCCTGCC
This sequence comes from Endothiovibrio diazotrophicus, assembly GCF_054657215.1. Classification (NCBI taxonomy): domain Bacteria; kingdom Pseudomonadati; phylum Pseudomonadota; class Gammaproteobacteria; order Chromatiales; family Thioalkalispiraceae; genus Endothiovibrio; species Endothiovibrio diazotrophicus. The sequence goes on along the minus strand of NZ_BAAHXB010000073.1, from coordinate 17,763 downwards.
GACGCTGGCCGACGAGGCGCCCGCCCAGTTCGCGGCGCCCGCCCAGCCTGCCGCGCCCACCTGGCCACCGATGCCGATGGCCGGTCGGGGGATGCCGATGCCGGGGGGCGGGCCGATGATGGGCGGCAGGCCTGGATACGGGTATGGGCCCGGCATGAGGATGGGGCCGGCCGCGCCGCAGCCGATGGCGGTGGATGGGGTGGAGGAGGGCGCGGCCGGCGAGATCGGTGAGGGGACGCCGCCCTGTCCGCTCCATCGTGCCGGTCCCGGTACCGGGCGCATGGCGGGCGGCGGGAATCCCTGTCCGATGAAGCACGCCGGCTACCCCGGGCGCGGCATGGGGCCGGGCGCGATGGGTGGTTATCCTCCGATGATGATGAGCGGGCGCCCGATGATGTGGGAACACATGGCCACGGTGGAGACCCGGCTGGCCAACATCGAGGCGCTGTTGCGGGAGCTGGTGGAGTTGCGGAAGCAGGCGGCGAAGTAGGGGGCGGATCCGCCGGCCCGGTGGCTCTCCGAATACCTCCCGGTTACGACGCTCTGCGTCCTGCCGGGGGGGCGTTTCCCGTTGTGGTGGGCCGGCGCGGAGCGCCCAATAGAGAGGTCGTGCCGGCGGGGAGGCCGCGGTTACCACGCGGAGCGTGGTAACCAGGGGTGGCGATCGGTGCCGGTGGAACGTCAGTCTCAAGCAGGGGTCTTCGAATACCTCCTGGTTACGACGCTCTGCGTCGTAACCAGCGGTCTTGGACGCTCTGCGTCCTGCCGGGGGCGTTTCCGGTTGTGGCGGGCCGACGCGGAGCGTCCAAGGGGAAGGCCGTGCCAGCGGGGAGGCCGCGGTTACCACGCGGTGCGTGGTTACCACGCGATGCGCGGTTACCACGCGATGCGCGGTTACCACGCGGAGCGTGGTAACCAGGGGGGGGGACGATTGGCGTTCGGTTGGACTTCGGCTTCGCTTTGACGCCTGACCCGCGGCCTCCCTATACGGTAGAATCCTCGGCCCCGGTTTTCGCTCCCCGAGGTGTCTCCCCTTGTCCGATCCGATCTACATCCCCGGCCAGCGCTGGTCCAGCGACGGCGAGAGCGAGCTGGGCCTCGGCGTGGTGGTCTCTTGCGACGGGCGGATGGTGCGGGTGCTCTTCCCGGCCGCCGCCGAGGAGCGCACCTACGCCGTCCGTTCCGCACCGTTGACCCGCGTCCGTTTCGACGTTGGTGATGCGATCCGCGACCACGAGGGGCGCCCGCTCACCGTCGATGGGGTGGAGGAGCAGGGCGGGGTGGTCACCTACCGCTGTCACGACGAGAACGGAGGGGCGGAGACGCTGGCCGAGAGCGGCCTCGACGACCGCCTGCGCCTCAACCGCCCGGAGGCGCGGCTGCTCGCCGCCCGCTTCGACGGCGATACCTGGTTCACCCTGCGCTACGAGGCGTGGCTGCGCGCCGCGGAGGCGGCCCGCTCGCCGCTGTTCGGCCTCGCCGGCGCCCGCGTCGCGCCGATCCCCCATCAGCTCTACATCGCCGAGCAGGCCGCCGGCCGTCTCTGGCCACGGCTGCTGCTGGCCGACGAGGTGGGGCTCGGCAAGACCATCGAGGCGGGGCTGATCCTCCATCGGCTGGTGCTCGCCGGGCGGGCCAGGCGGGTGCTGGTGGTGGTCCCCGAGCCGCTGCTCCACCAGTGGCTGGTGGAGATGCTGCGCCGCTTCAATCTCCCCTTCGCGCTGTTCGACCGCGCCCGCTTCGACGCCGCCGGCGAGCCCGCGGAGGAGAACAACCCCTTCTTCGAGGCGCAGCGGGTGCTCTGCTCCCTGGAGTTCCTCACCTCCAACCCGGCGGTGGCCCGCGCCGCGCTGGGCGGCCAGTGGGAGATGCTGGTGGTCGATGAGGCCCATCACCTCCACTGGACCCCGGAGGAGAGCAGTCTGGAGTACGACCTGATCGAGGCCCTGGCCCAGCTCACCCCCGGTGCGCTGCTGCTCACCGCCACCCCCGAGCAGTTGGGGCGGGCCGGCCACTTCGCCCGTCTGCGGCTGCTCGATCCCCACCGCTTCCACGACTATGACGCCTTCCTCGCCGAGGAGCGGGAGTACGAGCCGGTGGCGGCGGTGGCCGCGCGGCTGCTGGAGGGGGCGCCACTGGGGGATGAGGAGCGCGCGCTGCTGGCGTCGCTGCTCGGCGAGGAGGCCGACGGGGAGCCGGAGGTGGTGATGGAGCGGCTGCTCGACCTGCACGGCACCGGGCGGGTGCTCTACCGCAACACCCGCGCGGCGATCCAGGGCTTCCCCGGCCGCGAGGGGATCGCCTATCCGCTGTCGCTGCCGGATGGCTACGACCCCGCCTCCCCAGCCCCCGAGCGCGGCTTCGGCCCCGGCTGGAGCGCCGTCGATCCCCGCGTCGACTGGCTCGCCGAGACCCTGCGCGGGCTGCGCCCGGCGAAGGTGCTGGTGATCTGCGCCGAGGCGGCCACCGCGGTGGAGCTGCGCGAGGCGCTGCACCGCCGCCACGGCCACCACGCCGCGCTGTTCCACGAGGGGATGGAGATCGTCGAGCGCGATCGCGCCGCCGCCTACTTCGCCGATCCTCAGGAGGGTAGCCAGGCACTGCTCTGCTCCGAGATCGGCAGCGAAGGGCGCAACTTCCAGTTCGCCCACCACCTGGTGCTGTTCGACCTGCCGCTGGAGCCGGAGCTGCTGGAGCAGCGCATCGGCCGCCTCGACCGCATCGGCCAGTGCTCCGCCATCCGCATCCACGTCCCCTGTTTCGCCGGGAGCGCCGGCGAGGTGCTCTACCGCTGGTACGACGAGGGCCTGGGGGCGTTCGGTGGCGTTGCCCCGGCGGCGGGGGCGGTGTTCGAGGCGCTCGGAGCGGAGCTGCTGGCGGCGCTGGGCGACCCGGCGCGGTGCGACGGGCTGGTGGCGCGGGCCGCGGCGCTCTCGGCGAAACTCGCCGGTGAGCTGGAGGCGGGCCGCGACCGCCTGCTGGAACTCCACTCCCACCGACCGGAGCAGGCCGATCGGCTGGTGCGGGCGATGGCCGCGGTGGACGGCGATCGCCGGCTGGCCGACTTCATGGGCCGCCTGTGGGACGCCTTCGGCGTCGAGCATGACCCGGGCCCCGGCCGCTCCACCGTGCTCCACCCCGGCAACCACATGCACCACCACCACTTTCCGGGGCTGCCCGAGGAGGGGATCACGGTCACCTTCGAGCGCGACGACGCGCTGGCCCACGAGGATCGCGAATTCCTCACCTGGGAGCACCCGATGGTGCGCGGGGCGATGGAGCTGTTGACCGGCTCCGACCAGGGGGCCACCGCCATCACCGTGGTCAAGTCGAGCCGCATCGAACCGGGCACCCTGCTGCTGGAGCTGGTCTACGTCGCCGAGTGCCCGGCCCCGCCGGAGCTGGAGATCGGCCGCTTCCTCCCGCCGACCGCCCTGCGCCTGCTGCTCGACGGCCGTGGCCGCGACCTTACCGAGCAGCTTCCCCACCACGCCCTCCAGGGGGAGAGCCAGCGGCGCAACCGCGATCTCGCCAAGGCGGTGGTGCAGTCGCAGACGCCGCGGCTGCGCCAACTGCTCGAGCGCGGTGCCCTGCTCGCCCAGCGCGCCGCCGATCGCGAGGCGGCCCGCGCCAAGGAGGAGGCGGCACGCACCTTCGATGCGGAGCTGGCCCGCCTGCGCGCCCTCGGCGCCCCCGCCCGCGAGGAGCGCGAGACCCTGGAGGCGACCCGCGAGGCGGTGGCGTCCCAGCTCGACCACACTCGTCTGCGCCTCGATGCCGCCCGGCTGATCATCACCCGTTGACGGTTTCAATGATGACGGGCCCGTGTAGGATGGCGCGAATGTGCATGACACGGATTCTCTGGGGCGTGGTCGGTTGGCTGCTGCTGGTGGCGGTGCTACCGCCGGCGTCGGCCGGGGAGTTCGACCACGGCCTGCTCTGGCAGGTGGAGCGCAACGGCCAGGTGAGCTGGCTGTTCGGTACCCTGCACAACGACGACGCACGGGTCACCTACCTGCCCGAGCCGGTGGCCGCGGCCTTTGCCCGGGCGCGCAGCCTGGTACTGGAGATCGACCCCGAGGCCGCCCGGCGCGACGCGGCGGCGGCGATGCGCTTCGCCGACGGCCGCGACCTGGCGCGGGTGGCCGACCCGGGTCTCTACCGCGAGGCGAGCGATGCGATGCTCGCCCGTGGCGTGCCGCGGGAGGAGACCCGTGCCCTCAAGCCGTGGGCGGTGGCGTTGATGCTGAGCATGCCGCGCCGTTCCAGCGGCGACTTCCTCGACCGCGTGCTCTACCGCAAGGGGGTGTCGGAGGCCGGCCTCCCGTTCCATCCCCTGGAGACGGCGCAGGAGCAGCTTGCCCTGTTCGACACCCTCGCTCGGGAGGAGCAGCTCGCCCTGCTGCGCGACACGGTGACGCTCCTCGACCGCCTGCCGGGGCTCCTCGACCGCCTCACCCGCGCCTATCTGGACCGCGACCTGGCGGCGGTGATGGCCCTCTCCAAGGAGATCGAGCCGGGCGATCCGGCGTTAGCCGAGCGGCTCGACCGCGAGCTGATCACCGAGCGCAACTTCCGGATGACCGCGCGAATGATCATCCACCTGCGCGAAGGGGGCGCCTTCGTCGCCGTCGGTGCCGTCCACCTCTACGGTGAGCAGGGCATCCCCAGCCTGCTGGCCAAGCGCGGCTACCGAGTCACCCGGCTCTATTGAGACATCTGCCGTGGCTCACCGGTACTCCTGGTTACGACGCTCTGCGTCGTAACCAGGGCCGTTGGACGCTCTGCGTCGTAACCATGATCCTTGGACGCTCCGCGTCCCGCTTCGAGGAGAGACCTCGATCGGGCGCCTCTCCGATGCGGAGCGTCCAGGGGACGTGCCGGTGCCGGCGTGGAGGCCGGGTTACCACGCGGAGCGTGGTAACCCGAGGTGGGTTCTGTTGGCGTTGGGGTAACTGCGAAGGCGGGGGTGGCCCACCCTCTTCCTGACACCTGACACCTGACACCTGACACCTGACACCTTTTCCCGCCCGGCCCGCCGGAAACCGTCTACCTTTAACCCCAACGTCCATCCCCTGAGGAGTCCCGCCATGAGCGAAGCCGTCATTGCCCAGACCGCGCCCTACGAGATGGAGCTGGAGCCCGGCACCTACTACTGGTGCGCCTGCGGTCGTTCCAAGGACCAACCCCGCTGCGACGGCTCCCATGCCGGCACCGGCTTCGAACCGCTGGCGTTCAAGGTGGATAAGCCGGGCAAGGTGTGGCTCTGCGGTTGCCGCCGCACCAAGACCCCGCCCTTCTGCGACGGTGCCCACCAGTCCCTCAAGGAGGGCGCCTGACGCTTAGGGCCCGCGAAAGAATAACCCCCTGTTTTGGGGCGTCGAGACGTCCCTCCGGCAAGGCGCGCAAAGGGGCGCATACTCGTTGTATGTAACCCTTTGCGCAACGCCGCCGGGGGGAGCGGATCGGCGTCCCAAAACAGGGGGTTATTCTTTCGCGGGCCCTTATTCCCGCGCACGGTGTCGGCGGCAGCGGGATTGCTGCGATAATGCCGCTCCGAATTTCCCCCATCTGCGGAGCCCCGTCCCGATGATCGAACCCCAGCTTTTCGATGACCTTGCCCGTCGCCTCGCCGCCACCATGCCCCCCGGCCTGAAGGGGCTGCAGGAGGAGGCGGAGAAGAACTTCCACGCCGTGCTGCAGAGCTCGTTGTCGCGCCTCGACCTGGTGACCCGCGAGGAGTTCGACGTGCAGAGCGCGTTGCTCGCCCGTACCCGCGCCAAGCTGGAGGCCCTGGAGCGCCGCGTCGCCGCCCTGGAGCAGGCAGGGCGATAGGAAAACGGGAGGCGGTTGTGTAAGCCGTTTCGCCGACTGACGGGTCTTTTTCCGAACATCGTTCAGCTTCTTCGGTCTTTTCTCCCCGAGGGGGTGAAAGCGCCGCGGAAACGACTCATGATGGGGCCCTTTTCCCGCCCCTTCACGGAGTCGTGTCGATGGCGCTCGCCGTCCTCTACAGCCGCGCCCAGTCCGGTATCGATGCCCCGCTGGTCACCGTCGAGGTGCACCTCTCCGGCGGCCTCCCCTCGCTCTCCATCGTCGGCCTGCCGGAGACGGCGGTGAAGGAGAGCAAGGACCGGGTACGTGGGGCGCTGCTCAACGCCGGCTTCGAGTTCCCGCAGCGGCGCATCACCATCAACCTCGCCCCCGCCGATCTGCCGAAGGAGGGGGGGCGGTTCGACCTGCCCATTGCACTCGGTATCCTCGCCGCCAACGGCCAGCTTTCCCAGGGCGCGTTGGAACAGCACGAGTTCCTCGGCGAGTTGGCCCTCGGCGGCGGCCTGCGGCCGGTGCGCGGCGTGCTGCCGGCGGCGCTGGCCGCCCGCGACGCCGGTCGCGCCCTGGTGGTGCCGCGGGAGAACGGTGGCGAGGCGGCGCTGGTGGGCGATGCCGAGGTGGTCGGGGCCGACGCGCTGCTGGCGGTCTGCGCCCACCTCAGCGGCCAGCGGCCGATCCCCTTCAGCGACGCCGCCGAGAGGGCGCCGCCGGACGAGGGCGAGCCCGACCTGCGCGAGGTGTGCGGCCAGCTCCAGGCGCGGCGCGCCCTGGAGGTGGCCGCTGCCGGCGGCCACTCGCTGCTGATGTTCGGTCCCCCCGGCACCGGCAAGACCCTGCTCGCCAGCCGTCTGCCGTCGATCCTGCCGCCGATGGACGAGGGCGAGGCGCTGGAGGCGGCGGCGGTGGCCTCGATCAGCGACCGCGGCCTCGATCCCGCCCGCTGGCGCCGCCGTCCTTTCCGTGCGCCGCACCACACCGCCTCCGCCGTCGCCCTGGTCGGCGGCGGCAGCCAACCCCGCCCCGGCGAGATCTCGTTGGCCCACCGCGGGGTGCTGTTCCTCGACGAACTCCCCGAGTTCGACCGCAAGGTGCTGGAAGTGCTGCGCGAACCCCTGGAGTCGGGGCGCATCACCATCTCGCGGGCCGCCCGCCAGGCGGAATTCCCGGCCCGTTTCCAACTGGTGGCGGCGATGAATCCCTGCCCCTGTGGCTACCTCGGCGACCCGGCGGGGCGCTGCCGCTGCACCCCCGACCAGATCGTCCGCTATCGCGGTCGGGTCTCCGGCCCGCTGCTCGACCGCATCGACCTCCAGGTGGAGGTGCCGCGGCTGCCGCCGGGGACGCTCGGCGGTGGCGCGCCGGGGGAGCCGAGCGCCGCGGTGCGCGAGCGGGTGGAGGCCGCGCGGTCGAGGCAGGCGGAGCGCGCCGGACGCCTCAACGCCGAACTCTCCGGCGAGGCGCTGAGCCGTTACTGCCGCCTGGACGAGAGGGATGGGGCGCTGCTGGAGCGGGCGATGGAGAAGCTCGGCCTGTCGGCCCGCGCCTACCACCGCATCCTCAAGGTGGCGCGCACCATCGCCGACCTGGCGGAGAGCGAGTCCATCGCCACTCCCCACCTCACCGAGGCGATCGCCTACCGGCGGCTGGATCGCGAGCCGCGGTAGTCTCCTGTAACGAAGCGAAGCGCTGGCCATCCTTCACAACCGCTGACTTGGGCATGGCCACGAAAAAGGCCGGCAATGGCCGGCCTCTCCGGGGGGAGTCGCGGGGGAGGGGGGGTTACAACGCCTTGAGCTTCTGGTCCTCCAGGATCGCCTTGACCCGCGGCGACTTCGCCAGCGCGGCGATCCCCCGCGCGGTGGTCGCCACCGGCAGTGAACCGAGCAGGTCGGGCGCGTCGGCCAGCCGATGGCCGCCGGTGCGTTCGAGGATTGCATCGATCTCCACCAGCCCCTCTTCGGCGCCGCGCCGCTGGGCGGCGATGCGGGCGACCCGTTCGGTTCCCCGTGTGCGGCGCCCCGCCGCCTCGCCGTCGGTCGCCGACTGGATCAGCACCACCGCCTGCACCGGCGCCTCGGCGGAGAGCCGGGCGAGGCGGTCGCGGAACGCCGGTCCCACCTTGTCGGCCAGCGGATCGAGCTCTTCGCGTTTCATGGGGCCGATTCTAGGCGAGCGCCCGCAGCGCTTCCAGTGGTCGGATCTGCCCGTAGCCCCAGCGGTTGTCGGGGCGTGCCGAGTCGCCTTGCGGGTGCCATGCGGTCTCCCGCAGTGCCGCGGCGATCGCCTCCACCGGCGCGTTCGGATGGGCCGACATCAGCAGCGCCGCGACCCCGGCGACGTGGGGCGTGGCCATGGAGGTGCCGTCCATGTAGGTGTACTCGTAGGCCTGCCCCCCTTGGAGCTGGGGCGGGATGCAGGAGTAGACCTGGGCGCCCGGCGCCGTCACGTCGGGCTTGGTCACCAGCTCGTGGCCCGGATCGCCGGGGAACTGGAGGCTGGCGCCGCTACTGAAGAAGGCCACCTGGGTGCGGTTGCGCGGCGCCTTCTCCAGCGCGCCCACCGAGAAGGCGTTGTAGGCGTTGCCCGGCGAGCTGGTGTTGCCGTGGTTCTCGTTGCCGATGGCTACCACCGGCAGGATCCCGTACTGCTCGATCAGGGTCTTGAAGACCTCGGTGAAGAGCGGCTCGTAATAGGTGAAGCCGAGCGACATGTTGATCACATCGGCGCCGTTCTCCACCGCCCAGGAGAGCCCCTCCAGCAGGGTGCTGATGGTCGATTGCCCGACCAGTACGCCGGCGGCCAGCAGGTTGGCCTCGGGGGCCACCCCGATGGCCACCCCGTCGTTGGTGGTGCCGCCGGCGATGGTGCCGCAGACGTGGGTGCCGTGGCTGCCGCTGTCGAAGGCGGGCCGGGCGCTGATCCGCCGCCCCAGCGGATCGACCACGGTGAACCCCGTCACCCGCCCGGCGAGGGCCGGGTGGTCGCCGTGGACGCCGGTATCGAGCACCGCCACGTTGATGTCGCGCCCGCTGATTCCCTCCTTCCACAGCTCCGGGATCTCCAACTGGGCGAGTCCCCAGGTCACCTTCTCCTTCAGCTCCTGGCGCTCCAGCGCCGCGTACTCCACCTCCTTGGGCTGGATCAGGTGGATCTTCTGGTTGGGCAGGATCGCCACCACCTCCTCCTGCTCGGCCAGCGCCGGCAGGGTCTGTCGCGTTACCTCCACCGTCGCCACCGGCAGCTGGGAGTCGCCGATGGGGGCGGTGCGCAGGCGGCGCTGATCGGAGTTGAAACTCTTCGGCAGGCGCCGCTCGCTCTCCTCGCGGTATCCGTTCAGTACCTTGTGCTGCAACGCCATCTGCGCCGAGGCCTGCTGCTTGATCGCATCGAGCCGCCGCTTCAGCGCCCGCATCCGTCCGCGGGGACGTTGGGACTCCTGGGGGGAGGGGCGGAAGATGACGATGGCGTCTTGTTTGGTCTTGCTGTCGGCGTCGGCTAGGGCGGCTTGGAGGCTGGGGGAGATTTTGCGTGTGCCAGTATTCATGATAATGAATTACCTCAAAAGGCTGGGAGCTGATAGGGTTGTTTCTGGATGCTCTTTTTTAAATGTTCGATCCAAACATCGGCTTCGCCAATGAATTTCTTTTTTTCCATGCGTTCGTTTTTTTTGTTTTCAGTATTGCATCTTTTTAGCGCTTCGATGAAAGCGGAAAAATGCTTAACGAATATTGATCGGGTGTTTGGATCGTCCGGATAGGGGAGGTGGTCGGCTGAAAAAAGAAGTCTGGAAACAACACCATTGGCAACGCGAAAAGTAATGGTTGGATTATTTTTTGTGATGTATTTTGTTGATTCGGAAAGTGCGAAAGTTTTTATGTCATCAATGGGTCTGGAGTGTTTTATGTCGCTGGATAGTGTCATAATAAAAATGGATATGGCTAATATGCTTGGGGTGTCGAATGGTGTGAATGCGGAGAAGTATGAATTATACAAGAAATGATTTAGCAAGAGTTTGTTTGATCTAATTTCATGTAATATTTGATCGTTGTTGGATACTATTGCTACAGCAATCAAGCATTCGATTCCTATTGGCGAAAGTCGCGCTATTTCATTTATTTTATCTATTATTTTTTGTGCCCGAATGAGATGTGGGCGTCTTATTAGGAATATCTCCGAGTTGGTGAAAGTGTATGATCCCTCAATTGATCTTATTCCCACCCTGTTGTTGGCAATGAGTTCTACTTCGCTGGGTTGAAAACGATGTAGGATGGGGTAGTCCGGTTCTATGCAGATGCGGTTGATGATGTCTTCTCGTAAGGATTTGTCTTCTTTAAGTTCGTTTGATTTTGTAAGGTATGCCTCTCCTGCAATAGTTCCTCTTCTGTTTAGTTTGCTGTGCAAGATTGATTCTATGGCAAACTTTGCATGGCCAACAGAAGCTAATCCGCAATACAAGTTAATGACTTCTATCCAGCGGGAATCGTTGGCTTCGGGTATTAGTTTTTCAATATCAATCTCGATGGAATTGCCTTCGTATATAGATGCGGCTGCGAGGTATTCTTGGAAGGTTAAATGAGAGAATGCAAAAACGTTCGAGCGCCGTTCCACTAGCAGTCCAGAACGATTGCGGATGTGGGTGAGCAGTGAGGCGCTTCGAATCTCGTCATTGAGCGCCGAAGAGAAGATCTCCCGCACCTTCTCCGCTTCATACTCCGCACGGTCGTCCCGTTGCATGGCGATGGCGATTTCGCGACAGACCCGCAGCTTTTCCTCCAGGCCAAATTCGGAGTGGATGCCGCGCCGCTGATCCCAGTGGTGAAGCAGCCCCTCGACGCAGAGGGCGTAAAGCTTGGCGCGGTCGTCCGGCAGCTTTCCCTTCTCGAAATAGTTCACCAGACAGATGGCGGAGAGCATCAGCGGATTGCGCGCCAGATCGCGGATGTAGTCGTGGTCGCTGAAGCTGTTGAGGATGACCTCGCCCTCCTCCGTCCCCTTGCGCCGCGCCTCCTTCTCCGCTTCGTTCTGGGCGAGGCGTACCGCGGTACACCAGTGGCGGGTATACGCCCCCACCTCGTCGCGGCCGAAGTCGAGCAGGTCCAGCTCGTCGAATTCGGCGCTCTTCAGGGCCCCCGGCGGATAGCCGCTGGGGCGGGAGGAGAGCAGGTAGCGGCAGCGGGGGAAGCGCTCGATCAGTGCGGTGAGCCAGGGGAGCAGGGTATCGTCCCGCCGCTCCGGCTCCACCTCGTCGAGGCCGTCGAGCAGCAGCAGGATTCGCCCCTGCTCCAGTTGCCGCTCGATCCACCCTTCGGGCATCACCCCGGCCTGGTCCTCGCTGGCGGTGGCGGCGGCAATCAGCGTCCGCCCCTCGGGCAGTTGGTCCAGCTTCAGTTGGCGCACCCGCAACAACAGGGGAATCGCCTGCTGGCTGTCCTCCATCACCCACGGCAGTTCGGCGGCGGCGACCTGGAGCTGGAGCCATTCGAAGAGGGTCGACTTGCCGCTTCCCGGCGCGCCCACCAGTACCGCCCGCACCAGCGGGGTCAGCGTCTCCAGCGCGGGACTGCCCCGCGGCTCCTCTTCCTCTTCATTTTCACTTGGCGGCGTGAAGCGGGCGCGCCGGGTCGCCAGCTCGCGGGCGGCGCTCAGGTCCATCAGCTCGGCCATCGCCCCCTCCGGGCTGTCGGCCAGGGGGCGGCGCTCCAGCCGCGGCATGACGAAGAGCTCCCGCAGGTCCACCGACTGGTTGGTGGTCATGCGCACGGTGCCCGCCTCCACCCGGTGGAAGCGCTGGCAGAGGTAGTCGCGGTAGGTGAGTTCGTAGCGCTCGTCCGCCTCGCCGCCGCCGAGGCCGGCCAGGGCGTTGATGCGGTCGCTGATCTCGTTGAGGCGGGCGGTGACCCGGCGGGGGATCTCGAAGGTGGAGCCGAAGCCGCTGGCCCGCCACTCGCTCATCACCGGGCCCATCAGGGTGAGCCCCTGGACCACCCCGTGGAGCGCAATGCGGTAGGCTGGGGCCAGGGGGAGCAGCGGTTCGGGGCAGGGGAGGTGGGGGAGGAGCGTCTCCACCAGCGACTCGGGGGAGACGTTGGGGTTGGCGAGCGCCTCCAGCGTCAGCCGGCGGTCGAGCGGGGCGATGGCTGCCAGCATCCCCGCCACCGCCGCCTCGTCGATCTGTTGCAGGGTGAAGAAGCGGGTGAGGGCGCGGGAGGCGGCGTCGGCAGCGCTCTCCACCTGGCGGCGCACCGCGTTGCGCTGGATGCGCGCGCGGATCTCGTCGGCGAATGGGGCGTGGAAGAGCGTCTCGTAGAGCGCCTGGTAGTAGTCGACGACCTGGTCTTCGACGGAGGGCAGGGGCGGCATGGGCGGCCTCTCTTATCGGAAGCGGAAAGAGGATCAGCCTAGCCGGGCGGGGGCGCGGGGGAAATTGGCGAAATTCGGAAAACGGCGTAAGTCAGGGCTTACAGGAGCGGCGAGGGGGCCATCCTGGAAAACAAAAAGGCCGGCAGGTGCCGGCCTTTTTATTTGTCGAGCGGCGCAATTACTGGGACTTGCTGACCATGTATTCGATGGCACCCTTCAGCTCGTCGTCGGAGCAGTTGCCGCAGGTGCCGCGGGGGGGCATGGCGTTGAGGCCGTTGAGCGCGGAGTGCATCAGGGCGTCGATCCCCTTCTCGATGCGCGGCGCCCAGGCGGCGGTATCGCCCATCTTCGGCGCGCCGGCGGCACCGGTGGCGTGGCAGACGTGACAGACGCTGTTGTACACCTCCTCGCCGCCGCGGGCGGCGCCGGCGGGGGCCGCGGCGGCGGCGGGCGCCGGCGCCGGCGCCGGAGCGGCGGCCACCTCGGGCAGCTTGTCGTTGGTGGTGTAAACGTTGGCCACCGGGGTGATGCGCTGGGAGAGGGTCATGCCGTCCTCCATCGGGGCGCCGCGGAGGGCACCGGTGACCGCGGAGTTGATGAACAGGTTGAGGGCGACGACGGCGGCGGCGGCGGCCATCGAAGTGCCGAAGTGGGTGCTGTAGTTGCTCAAGTCCTTGTCCTCGTTGCGTCGGGGGAGATGGTTCAGTGGAGGGGGCCGCGCAAGGCGCGGGGGACCACTACGGGAAAATCGGCCGTATATTATACATTCATTAATTTCTAACGAAAGCGGGGCCTCTTTGGGTGAATGGCATTTGGGGGCGGGTGGGGTGGCGTCGGGTATGGGTGGGGTCGCGGCAGGGCGGCGGTGGGAAAAGCCCCGTGTAGGGAGGAAAAGGGGCGCGTTGGGAGATGGACGGGGCGGGATTCGACGGATAGAATACGCCCTCTCATCGCTCGGTGATGAGATTGCGCCCGTAGCTCAGCTGGATAGAGCGTCGCCCTCCGGAGGCGAAGGTCAGAGGTTCGAATCCTCTCGGGCGCGCCATATAAATCAGTGGCTTATGAAAAACCCGGCGCCTCGCCGGGTTTTTTGTGCCCTGAGCGTGCCCAAATCGTGCCCATCGTGGTGCGCTGCTTCGACGTTCGTGGAGCGTTGCGCTCCACCGAATGACCGTTGCCCTTCGTGCCCATATGGCCTGACCGGGCCCATCTCTGGGGGGTGCCTATTTTCTACCCAGGGTCTTCTTGAACGCCTTCAGCTCCCCAGTGGAAAACAGCTGACTCCGGCCGATGACCTGTGACGGCTCGATCCTGCCGGCCTTGACGTAGCGGCGCAGGGTGGCGACGGAGACCTCCAGATACTCCGCCGCCTCCTGCGTGGTGAAAGGCTGATCCTTCAGGTGCCCGAAAAGCTGCTCCTGGCTCAACTCCTCATCCTGGAACAGCTGCGCTCCGAGCAGGGCGAAAAAACGGCTTCGCTCGCCCGCGGGCATGGCGCGCATGGCGGCGAACAGCTCTTCGGCCTTGGTGACATGCTGCATGGTCTATTCCTCCCTCAGGTAGCGCTTGAGCGAATCGTAGAAGTTCTCGTGGGAGCCGACCTGATAGAAGTCGATGAACAGGAGCTCTACGGCTAGCGCCGGTTCTGATGTGGGGGATGGCGCCCGATAGGCGATCAGATACTCCTGGCGGTTGAACCGGAATTTGTGGACCCGTATTCCCGCAAGGTCACCGACCTTCGGCACGCCGATCTCCGGATCGTCACAGATCGTCTCCACCTCATCTTCGATGGCGAGCTGCAACGGCTTGCGCGCCTTCTTCACGAATTGGCTGAACGGGCGTTTGAATCTGGCGTGCATGATCATTAATCATAGCAAAAATGATCGCAAATGTGATCGGCTGGCTTCGGCGAGCGCTAATTTTTCCGCCTATCCCTCTGGTTCTCGTCATCCGGCGAGAGGGGGCTACGAAGCCTTCCGAGCTGGAAGAGATGGGCATTGTGTCCAAAGTGTCTACAATGGACATAACCGAGAGATGGTGGAGAGAAAAGTGATGAAGACCATGACCGCCCGCGAGGCAAAGAACCATTTCGGCGAGTTCCTCGACGCGGCTCGCCGGGAGCCGGTGGTGGTGACCCGGAACAGCCGACCGGTGGGGATCATGATCTCCATCGAGGATGCGGCGGATACGTTGCTTCCGGAGTTTCTGGTGGATCGGGAGCCGGGTTACGACGGCTGGCTGTTCGACAAGGTTTCGCGTACCTCGCAGCGTCTCGATGCCGGCGAAACGGCGACCTACCCCCACGACGAGGCGATGGCGCGTCTGCACAAGCGTCTCGCGGCGCGTCTGGGTGCCGACGAGGCGTAGTCGGGGTGAGTATCGTCTGGACGGACGATGCGCTTGACGACCTCGAAGAGATCCTCGTCTATTACCTCCGCGAAGCGGGTCCGGCGACGGCTGCGGCCGTCGAGCGGCGGATCGTCTCGGGGATCGTGAACTTACCCCCCTTCCCCGAGCGGGTTCGGGAGAGCGACCGGATCCCCGGGGCTCGGGAGGTTTCCGTGCATGGCCTCCCGTACATCGCGTTCATCCGGTTGCTACCGAGCGATGTCGTTGTCTTGAACGTGGTCCATGCCGCACGGAAATTTCCCAAGTAACTCTGCTCGCCGGATAGGCGCGGTTTTCGGCAGCCATCAACAGGACGGAAAGGTGTAAAATGGAAGCCTATCCAAGTTGACGATCAGGCCGTCAAGGGAGGCAATTACCGTGTCTACCATCACTCTTGACGATATGCCCGCTGAGGCACTGCGGCGGATCGAGCGTGAACTGGCACGTCGCAACCCTGGTGAGCCGGTTCATGTGACCATTGGGGACAACGACGCACTGGAGGATCCCGCGGCGCCCTTCATCGAACTTGCCAAGCGGATGACCCGTACGGCGCGTGAGCGTGGTTTGACGGAAGAGATGCTCGCCGAAATCCTTGCCGAGAATGAGTGATCCGGTTTTCGTGTTCGACACGAACCCAGACCATCACCGATTGCCGAGACCCGAAAGACAACAAATTCCTGGAACTGGCGGTAGCGGGTGACGCATCCGCCATCATTACCGGCGATTGGTTGCGCAGGAATGAGGTGACGTCATGATGAACGTGATGGGGATCGGCGGTTTCCGTGCCGTAATCAAATACGACCCCGAAATCGAGATGTTCCGAGGTGAATTCACCGACCTCAACGGCGGTGCGGATTTCTACGCGGGAGATATCGAGGCGCTGAAGCGGGAGGGGGCCCAGTCGCTCAAGGTGTTTCTGGATATGTGCGAGGAGGATGGGGTGGAACCGCGCAAATCCTACTCCGGCAAGTTCAACGTCCGGGTATCCACGACCTTGCACGAAGAGATCGCCCGAGCCGCGGCGGCCGAGGGCAAGAGCCTCAATCAATGGGTGGCGGAGGTGCTGGATCAGGCCGCGCATCGTTGACGTACTGGATGAGAGCGGAGAGAGGGCGGACCGATGACCCGCAATGAGGCACTTCGCATTTTGGAGCGACAGAAACCGTTGCTTCAGCAGCGTTTCGGAGTCGGAAAGGTGGGGTTGTTCGGCTCCGTCGCGCGGGACGAGGCGGGGGTGGCCAGTGACGTGGACGTGGTGGTGCAGATGGCCCCCGACGGCTTCGCCATGGCTCACGTCAAGGGGCTGCTGGAAGAGGCGTTCCATATCCCCGTGGATCTGGTGCGCTACCGGGAGAAGATGAATCCATCATTGAAGGAGCGGATCGAGAGGGAGGCGGTGTATGTCTGATTTGCAGGATCGGGTGGGGTTTGAAGGAAGCGATTCAAGCGATGGCGCAATGACTCGACGATTGAGCCGCGCCGAGAAGACCCTGCACGAGTACGAGCGGATGTGTCTGAACGCGCAGGACTCCGAAGCCTTCTTCAACGCCCTCGCCTCGCCGCCCGATTTCAACGACACCTTGAGCGCCGCCTTGGAGGAGCACGACCGGCGCGTCACCAGCCGATGAGCGATGACCGGAACCTGACCATCGCCGCGGGCGACGAGATCGCCATCCACGCCATCGTGGTCGACGCCATCGACGCGGAGGCAACGCGCTTCTACCGGAAATTCGGCTTTTCGCAGCGGAGAGGAAGTAATGAAGACGATGACCGCCCGTGAGGCGAAGAACCATTTTGGCGGGTTCCTCGGCGCTCGCCGGGAGCCGGTGGTGGTGATCCGGAACGGCCGGCCGGTGGGGGGATCATGATCTCCATCGAGGATACGGCGGATACGTTATTGCCGGAGTTTCCGGCGGATCGGGAGCCGGATTACGACGGTTGGTTGTCCGACAAGGTTTCGCGTACCTCGCAGCGTCTCGATGCCGGCGAAACGGCGACCTTCCCTGTTGACGGAGCGATGAAAATGGATTTCTCGCCTGATGGCGAGCATTTTTGCTCATCATGTTGAGTAATTTGTAATACCCAACATGTTCCACCGTCCTCAGCTCGCCACCCTGACCGACCGTCTCCGCCAGCCGCGGCGCTTTCTCCAGATTCTCGCCGGGCCGCGCCAGGTGGGTAAAACCACCCTCGCCCGGCAGGCGATGGCGCGCTTCGGAAAGCAGGCGCACTACGCCAGCGCCGACCTCCCCGCCGCGCCGGAACCGGGCTGGGTCGAACAACGGTGGCGCATCGCCCGCATGCTGGCCGGCCAGGGGCCGGCGCTGCTGGTGCTGGACGAGGTGCAGAAGGTCCCGCGCTGGTCGGAGAGCGTCAAACGGCTTTGGGACGAGGACGGCTTCGACGAGCGCCCGTTGCAGGTGGTGTTGCCGGGTTCCTCTGCACACCGATGACCACCATTTATCTCTCCTCCACCCATGAGGACCTGAAGACGTATCGCGCAACCGTATTCGACGCCCTGCGCCGGTCGGGTTACCAGGTCATCGCCATGGAGGACTACTTCGCCCGCGACGACCGGCCGCTGCGCGCCTGCTTGGCGGATGTGGAGCGCGCCGATCTCTACGTGGGCCTGTTCGCCTTTCGCTACGGCCACGTCCCACCCGCGGAGCACGGTAATCCGGAGGACCGGTCCTTATCGAGCTGGAGCTTCGCCACGCCGACGCCGCGCCGAATACCCGCTGCCTGCTCTTTCTCCTCGACGAACAGGCGCCCTGGCCGAACGGGTTCAACGACAGTTGGCGACCCTGGGGGATCTCCGTCCCGGCGTGGGGGTGAGGGAGGAGGGCACCCCGGCAGGAATGAATCACTGGACGCTCCAGCGTCCCGTGACCGATGTCGGTAGTGCAACTCGCGACTCTGCTGGAGCGCAGGAACGATCACCATGTAGGAGCGGCCCCGAGGCCGCGATGGCGCCGTTGACGAGACTCCCGCGAGCGAGCGTCGAAGTGGGGGTGGCGGGGGGCCTCCAACCGCCCGAGGCGTTTCTCCCCGCGTCACTCCGCGCTATCGCGGCCTGGGGCCGCTCCTACCGAAGACCGAGGTGCCGGTCGTCGATTTCAGATAAGGGATGTTGATCGTTCCCACACTCCAGCGGGCAGGAATGAATCACCATGTAGGTGC
>NZ_BAAHXB010000072.1:0-28360 GCF_054657215.1 Endothiovibrio diazotrophicus | reverse complement strand
TCCTAGGCCGCGATGGCGCCATGTCCGTTCCTACCACTTGCCAAATCGAGGCGCCTCACTCCGTCGTGATCGCGGCCTAAGGGCCGCTCCTACAGTAAACAACGGCGCTAGCTATCGATCGCAACACGTAATTCAGACATCGCCAATTTAAAACCCGTGGCGGCCACCGCACGTCAAAGGATATACCGGCTCAGATCCTCGTCCATGGCCAGGTCGGCCAACTGCTCATCCACGTACGCGGCGTCGATGGTCACCTGCTGGCCGGAGCGGTCGGGGGCCTCGAAGGAGAGCCCTTCCAGCAGCCGCTCCATCACCGTGTGCAGCCGCCGGGCGCCGATGTTCTCGGTACGCTCGTTGACCTGGAAGGCCACCTCCGCCAGCCGCTCCAGCCCCTCATCGGTGAATTCGATCTCGAACCCCTCGGTCTTCAGCAGCGCGGCATACTGTTCGGTGAGCGAGGCGTCGGGCTCGCTCAGGATGCGCAGGAACTCCTTCACCCCCAGCGGCTCCAGCTCGACCCGGATCGGCAACCGTCCTTGCAGCTCCGGCACCAGATCCGAAGGCTTGGCCAGATGGAAAGCGCCGGAGGCGATGAAGAGGATGTGGTCGGTCTTCACCATGCCGTACTTGGTGCTCACCGTGGAGCCCTCCACCAGCGGCAGCAGGTCGCGCTGCACCCCCTCGCGGGAGACGTCGGTACCGCTGCCCCCCTCGGAACGCTTGGCCACCTTGTCCAGCTCATCGAGGAAGACGATGCCGTGCTGCTCCACCAACTCGACGGCGCGCACCTTGATCTCCTCCTCGTTGACCATCTTCGCCGCCTCTTCCTCGCGCAGCAGGCGCAGCGCCTCGGCCACCTTCAGCTTGCGCGACCTGGTGCGATTGGAGCCGAGATTCTGGAACAGCCCCTGGAGCTGGCTGGTCATCTCTTCCATGCCGGGGGGCGCCATGATCTCGACCCCGAGGGAGACACCGCTCACCTCCACCTCGATCTCCTTGTCGTCCAGCTCGCCGGCGCGGAGTTTCTGGCGGAACTTCTGGCGGGTGGAGGAGTCCTTCGGCTCCGCCTCCTCCTCCCAGTTGCTGGCGCGGGGCCGCGGCAGCAAGGCATCGAGCACCCGCTCCTCGGCGGCCTCCTCGGCCCGGTGACCCACCTTCTCCATCTCCGCCACCCGCACCATCTTCACCGCCGCATCGGCCAGATCGCGGATGATCGACTCCACGTCGCGCCCGACGTAGCCCACCTCGGTGAATTTGGTCGCCTCCACCTTGAGAAACGGTGCGCGGGCCAACTTCGCCAGCCGGCGGGCGATCTCGGTCTTGCCGACGCCGGTGGGGCCGATCATCAGGATGTTTTTCGGCGTGATCTCGTTGCGCAGCTTGGGATCCACCTGGGTGCGGCGCCACCGGTTGCGCAGCGCGATGGCCACGGCACGCTTGGCCGCCTCCTGGCCGATGATGTGCTTGTCCAGCTCCTGGACGATCTCGCGGGGGGTCATCTCAGTCATGGGAAACCTTTAAGGAAAAAAGGCCCGCAAATGAACGCGAATGAACGCAAATAAAAAAACAGATAGCACTAGGCGCTCTTCTGATCTCTCTTCATTCGCGTTCACTTGCGTTCCTTTGCGGACAAAAATCTTCACTCACACTCGAGCTCTTCGATGGTGAGGTTGTGGTTGGTGTAGACGCAGATGTCGGCGGCGATGTGCAATCCCTTCTCGACGATCTCGCGGGCCGGAAGTTCGGTGTTCTCCAGCAGCGCCCGGGCGGACGCCTGGGCAAAGGGGCCGCCGGAGCCGATCGCCATCAAGCTCTCCTCCGGCTCGATCACATCCCCGTTGCCGGAGATGATCAGCGACGCTTCGCGGTCGGCGACGCAGAGCAGCGCCTCAAGACGGCGCAGCATGCGATCGGTGCGCCAATCCTTCGCCAGCTCCACCGCCGCCCGGGTGAGGTTGCCGCTGTGTTTCTCCAGTTTCGCCTCGAAGCGTTCGAAGAGGGTGAAGGCATCGGCGGTGCCCCCGGCGAAACCGGCGATCACCCGACCGTTGTATAGGCGGCGCACCTTGCGGGCGTTGCCCTTCATCACGGTGTTGCCCATGGAGACCTGGCCGTCGCCACCGATCACCACCCGCCCGCCGCGGCGCACGGAGAGGATGGTGGTCCCACGATACTGTTCCAAGATTCCGTCTCCCGTGTGGAAAAAGGGGTCAATTTTACACCATCCGCCCCGAGTCGATAGAATCGCTCCACCAATCCCCCTCAATGGCGCTCACGATGCAGCTGCTGGACAAGATCCCCCTCGACATGCTGGCGGTGGCCGCCCTCGCCCTCGGCCTCGCCCCTTTCGTACCGGAACCCCACCTCTGGCAGAAGCTGAAGATGCTGGCCGACGGCAGCCTGAGCCGCCCCATCGACATCTTCGACCTCTTCCTCCACGGCGCGCCGGTGCTGCTGCTCGGGGCGAAACTGGGGCGGATCGCCTGGCTGAAGAGCCACCCGGAGTCAATGTGATGCCCTCCACCCGCAAATCGCCCGTCGGCGCCCTCCAGCGGCACCAGGACAAGACGCAGCGCGCAGGCAATGGCAACCCCCTGGCAAGCACCGCATCGCAGCTGTGGCGCCGCCGGGGGGCGCCCTCCGGACGTTTTGTGGGGGGAGGGCATCACCCATGAGCCGCCTCCGCCTGCTGGTGGTGGACGACGCCACCTTCATCCGCGACTTCATCCGCAAGGGAATTCGCTCCAAGTACCCGGACTTTCTCATCGACGAGGCGATCCACGGCAAACAGGCCCAGCAGTTCCTGGAAAAGGCCCACTACGACATCATCCTCTGCGACTGGGAGATGCCCGAGATGTCGGGCGAAGAACTGCTCCACTGGGTACGCACCCACCCGGAGATGAGCAAGACCCCATTCGTCATGGTCACCAGCCGCGGCGACCGCGAACACGTGGTGAAGGCGGTCCAGGCGGGGGTCGACAACTACGTGGTGAAACCCTTCACCATCGACGGGCTGCTGAGCAAAGTGGGCCAGGCACTGAAGAAGGCCGGCGTATCCACCCGCCCCACCAGGCAAGAGGGTCCCGCCTCCGACTCGGTGTCGATCCTCACCGGCGGCGCCAAAACGCCACCGAAACGCCCGATGGGCCACGCCGCCGGCTCGGTGGACGTGCTCACCGGCGGAGCGAAAAGCGCCTCTCCCAGGCCCCAAGGAAAACCCCAGTCCCCCGCGGCCGACTCGGTCGCCATCCTCACCGGCGGCAAGCCGGCCGCGGTCCCCACCGCGTCCAAAGCACCGATGCCCACCGCCCAGCTGCGCTTCGCCGACCAGATGGTGCGCAGCGTGATCAAGGACATCAAGCTCGCCGGCCTGGAACTGGTCACCCGCCGCGAGGACCCGCTGCCCAACCTGCTGGAGCCGGTGGTGGTGGACATCGAGGCGAGTCAGGTCAACGAGACCCTGCGGATGAACGCCTTCGTCCACCGCATCCAGGCCAACCCGCCCAGCCAGCAGGCGACCCAATACCAACTCGGCGTCACCTTCGCCGACGACGATCCGATGAAGAATGAGAATCTGGCGCGGTTCATCACCACGTTGCGGGGCGGGTGAGACGAGGTGACATCCGAACCCGTCCTGGATGGTTCCATACGTCGCTTCTGTAGTTGCTCACGATGCCCCTTCACCCCTTGCTAATCCCGCTACAGGGAGGCGTCGCAACGTTCCAAGCCCCCGCGCCAATCCAGGATACGACGATCGGCGGTAACCAGCGTTGCTCCCGCCCCGAGGGCGGTGGCAACGATCAAACGGTCCGCAGGGTCACCATGGAATCCGCTCAATTCCGCCGCGACGATGCCCACTGAACCGTTAACCGGGGTCTCCCGCAGACCGGCTGCGAGCAGGTCGGATCGCCACTGCGCCACGCCCATTTGCAGTTCCAGCCGCCCTTTTGCGCGCAACATCGCCACCTCCCAGAAGCTGATGGCGGAAACGGTCAGCCGCTCCCCGACAAGCGCATCGTCGATCCGCCGCAAAGCCTCCACCCCCAGTCGCGGGCTTCCCTCGTCGAGCCAGATCAGGGCGTGGGTATCGAGCAGGATCACCCCTCCGCCTCCCACGCGTCTTCCACCGGCCCGACGACGTCTCCCCGACTGGCAATCCGCCCACGGTGGCGGCCGAATAGACTTTCCGGCGGGGTGCGCACCGGGACCAGCTTGCTCACCGGCACCCCGTTCTTGGTAATCACCACCTCCTCGCCACCACGGGCCACCTCGTCCATCAAAGCCAAACACTTCGCCTTGAATTCCGATGCCTTCAATGTCCGCATCACAACAAACTCCAAGTGACCATGGTCATGACTATAGACCGGAATACACATCCGGGCCAAGTGCAAGCCGCCCCCGCGAAACACCTCCCGTGCAACCCCGCCCAACGCCACTTCGGCCATCGTGGAATCACAAAAGAAAACGGCGCAGTCGCCCGCGCCGTTTCCCCTCTTCAACCTTTCAGTGGCGGCTGATTACACCAGCAGCGGCTCGCCCTCCGGCTCGGTGGGCGGGTTCTTCGACGCATGGCTCTTCACGTCCCCACGACGGCGACTGGCGTGCTCTTTCAATTGGCGCCGTGCCGCGTCGAAGGCGTCGCGGATGGAGACATAGAGGTCTTCGCGCGGCTCGCGCTTCACCACCAACTCCCCCCCCGGCACCGTGATGTCGAGGCGAACATTGAACAGTTTGCCCTTGTTCTGGTGATTGTGGGGGCTCTCGACCACCACACGGCAACCCATGATCTGATCGTGGAAGGTTTCCAGCTTCTGGGCCTTCTCACGGACGGCGCTCTCGATGGCTTCCGTCATGGGCATGTCGCGCGCTGTGATCTGCAGAGGAAGTTTCATACAGCACCTCCCGGTACTTTAGGTTTTCGGAAGTGAAGGCCAAGTATCCCCGGCCCATATAGACAGACACCGAAACGCCCGAGGCGGTTCCGGAGGGAACAAGCGGTTTCCACGGATAGTGAGAACGGGATATGTGGGTCTACGGATCAATCTTCTAATCATTGTTGCGTTCCCATTACAAACAGTAGCAGGGCGCAAAAAAAGATCCAGCCCCATGCCAGCGATTTGTTTATTAAGAACTTTTCAAGCAAACAGGCGAGCACAAGCCGCCGTCCCCCGTGGAGGGGGAGGCGATAAGCGTGGGGATAGCGTAGGCGAAATTCAGAAGAGCGGCTTGCTGACGTCCAGGGGGGGCGTCTCGCCGGTGAAGGTGACCCGGTCGCGCATCGCCGGGTTGAGGTGGACGGTACCGTTCTCCTCCACCACCATGGCGTAGCGGATCCCCATGGAGCGGGCGGTCTCCCACCACTTGTCGACGCCGGCCACCACCAGCGCGGTGGCGGCGGCGTCGGCCTCGGCGCCGTTGTCGTGGATCACCGTCACCGAGGTGATCCCCTGCACCGGCATGCCGGTGCGAGGGTCGAGGATGTGGGCGTAACGCACCCCCTTGTACTCGTTGTAGCGCTCGTAGTTGCCGGAGGTGAAGACGCTCTCGTCACCGGTCACCTCGATCGCCGCCAACACCCCCTTGCCCTGAGGATGACGCACGCCGACCCGCCAGGGACGGCCGTCCTTGCTGCCGATGGCGCGCAGGTCGCCGCCGGCGTTGACGATGGCGTTGCCGATTCCCATGGACTTCAGCGCCTCGATGGCGCGATCCACGGCATACCCCTTGGCGAATCCGCCCAAATCGAGCTGCACCGCCCGGTTGTGGGAGGTGACCACGTTGCCGTCGATAGTCAGGTCGTCCATGGTGGGATTGGCCGCCCGCCAGCGCTCGATCGCCTCGTTGGGCGGTGGCGGCTCCCCATGCGGGGGCTCGTCCTGATGGAATCCCCACAGCCCGATCAACCCGCCGATGGCCGGGTCGAACAGCCCGCCGCTGGCGCGGTAGAGGGCCTTGGACTGAACCAGCAGCGGCACCAGGGTGTCGGGAACGGCGTGCGGCTCACCGCGGGCGATGGCCGCATTGAGATCGGTCAGGGCCCCGGGCTTCCAGGCGTGCCACTCGTGGTGCTCCTTCTCGAAACTGCGGGCCAGGGTGGCGGCCGCTTCGCGGGCCTTCTCCTCCGGCGCTCCCCAGATGGTGAGATCCACCAGGGTACCGAAGATGTAGATCCGCTCCTGGTAGGGTTCCGGCGGCCGGGAGCAGCCGGCGACCAACAGCGCGAGGAGGAGAAAGAAAACGCCCCGCCATGAGGGGCGGGGCGCGTAGAACAACCGATGGAGAGGTGCAATCATCCGGCGCGGGGTCCTCGGTAGAGATCAACCGCCAAGGGTCTGCATCACCTGCGGAGAGACGCGGGAGTGTGCCATCAGGGCAACCCCTCCGCTGCTCCCGATCAGGTCGCTCACTTGACGGGCCGTTGCGCGAGCGGCCTCCGGGTCCTGGATACGCCCCGAGCCCGGCTCGGCCCGCAACTCCGCCTCCGCGGAAATGGAGATCCGATCCCCCTGGGAGCCCCGCGACTCCTCTTCGACCTTCGCCTGTTTGCCACCGTTGTCGGTGCGCTGACGTTGTGCGACGGCCTGTTCAAGAGCGACGTTTTTGATTTCCATGATGACAACCCGTAGATATCCGCTTCGTTACCGGAAGAGTAAAGCTTGACGCCCGACGCCGTCAAATCAGCGGCCCCGCTACGTCTCTAATAAGGAGTATAAGACAGGCCCGGGACCCCGCTCCTGGAAAATGACGAACGGCGCCGATGAAACGACGATCAGGAATGGGGTCCACCTTCCCCGCGAGAAGCCCCGGGGCATGGCACCCGCCCACCATCGCGAGCTTTGAGGGCTCGCGAGAGAATAACTTCCTGTGTTGGAGCGCCGATCTACTCCGCCCGGCGGCGTTGCGCAAAGGGTTGCATACAACGAGTATGCGCCCCTTTGCACGCCTTGCCGGACGGGCGTCTCGACGCCCCAACACAGGAAAGTCCGAGCCAACACCCGAAAAAAGCAATACCCGAAAAAAAGCGGGGCGTCCCCCAAGGGACGCCCCGCTTTTTTTTCGGGAGGGGGTTACTTGCCGGAGGCGGTGAACTCCGGATAGGCCTCCATACCGCACTCGGCCTGGTCGACGCCTTCCCACTCCTCCTCTTCGGAGACGCGCAGGCCCATGATCGCCTTGATCACGCCCCACACCACCAGGCTGGAGCCGAACACCCAGGCGAAGATGGTGACCAGACCGGTCAGCTGCGCCATCAGGGTCGCCTCGGGGTTGGAGAGCACCACCGCCAGCAGGCCCCACATGCCGACCACGCCATGCACCGAGATGGCACCGACCGGGTCGTCGATCTTCAGACGGTCGAGGGTGACCACGGCGAAGACCACCAGCACACCGCCGACCGCACCGATGATGGTGGCGAGCAGCGGGGTGGGGGTGAGCGGTTCGGCGGTGATCGCCACCAGGCCGGCCAGGGCACCGTTGAGCGCCATGGTCAGATCGGCCTTGCCGAACATCAGGCGGGCGGTGATCAGCGCAGCCACCAGACCACCGGCGGCGGCCATATTGGTGTTGACGAAGACCAGGGCGACCGCGTTGGCCTCGCCCACATCGGAGACCTTCAGCTCGGAACCGCCGTTGAAGCCGAACCAGCCGAGCCACAGGATGAACATGCCGAGGGTGGCCAGCGGCAGGTTGGCACCGGGGATGGCGTTGATCTCGCCGTTGGAGCCGTACTTGCCTTTACGCGCACCGAGCAGCAGGACACCGGCCAGGGCGGCGGCGGCACCACACAGGTGCACCACGCCGGAACCGGCGAAGTCGAGGAAGCCGAGACCATCGAGGAAACCGCCGCCCCACTTCCAGTAGCCCTGCATCGGGTAGATGAAGCCGGTCATCACCACCGCGAAGACGAGGAAGGCCCACAGCTTCATGCGCTCGGCCACCGCACCGGAGACGATCGACATGGCGGTGGCGACGAACACCACCTGGAAGAAGAAATCGGCCATCTTGGAATAGGTGGGAGCACCGTCGCCACCATCCAGCAGGGTCTTTAGCTCATGGTCACCGCCCAGCATGAAGGCGACGCCGGGGAACCAGCTGTTCACCGCACTGGCGGGGTACATGATGTTGTAACCCACTACCATGTACATGATGCAGGCGATGGCGAACAGCGCCGCATTCTTGGTCAGGATCTCGGTGGTGTTCTTGGCGCGCACCAGACCCGCTTCGAGCATCGCGAAGCCGGCAGCCATCCACATCACCAGGGCGCCGGACATCAACAGGTAGAAGGTGTCGAGGGCGTATTTCGTTTCGAGAATCGCGTTCATCGCTTCCATTGGGTACTGCCTCCGGAGGTTGGATTAAAGCGCTTCAGCGCCGGACTCGCCGGTGCGGATGCGGACGGTCTGTTCGAGGTCGTAGACGAAGATCTTGCCGTCACCGATCTTGCCGGTGCGCGCGGCGTTGGTAATCGCCTCGACCACCTGCTCCACCTGATCGGAGGAGACCGCGGCCTCGACCTTGATCTTGGGCAGGAAGTCCACCACGTACTCGGCGCCGCGATAGAGTTCGGTATGCCCCTTCTGGCGCCCGAAGCCCTTCACTTCGGTGACGGTGATGCCCTGGACGCCCACCTCGGACAACGCCTCGCGGACGTCGTCGAGCTTGAACGGCTTGACGATGGCAGTTACGAGTTTCATCGAAAAAATCCCCTTTAACGGCTGAATGAAAACCGGGTGGGACGATCGGTCGCGTTGTCTTGCACCGTGGCCACGGCCTGCACCCGATGCGCCCCTCGCGCCCTGACTTTTGCAGCTCCTGTGCCATTACAGATTTTTTACAACAAAACAATCTCTTACAAAGATTTCCCGTAAAGCCAGGGAACGCCACTGCACCACGTTGTTAGTAAAAGATAAAGAGACGCACCAAATCGGCGCACCCAAAAGACGCATCAAAAAAGGTGTTTACACGCCCACGGCAAGGCCTACCCCCTACCATCGCGTCGCCACCCTTCCCTTGAGCGTCTGCCGGAGAGTCGGGAGCGCGTAGGTCGGCGCTACCGCGCCGACGCGAACGGAGGCACCGCTCCCCATGCCTTCCTCCACACCTTCCGAATGGGACGCGCCGTTCGGAGAGGTCGTCGTCGCCGCAAGCCCGCTGCCTTCGTTCTTTTGAAGGGGGTGCTCCCCTCGGGAAGGTCGTCGTATCCGTAAGCCCGCTGCCTTCGTTCACGTCGGCGCGGTAGCGCCGACCTACGAATTCGTTCGCGATGGAGGATTGGCGCCGACCACCGCACGCAACCATTTAGCGCAGCACAAGAAAAAGGCGGGCGCCGAAGCGCCCACCTTTACCTACGACACGCAGGCCGATGGGATCAGAGGGTGTAGCCGCGCTCGTCGTGCAGCGCGATATCCAGGCCCTCGACCTCCTGCTCCTCGGTCACCCGCAGACCGACGACGACGTCGATCACCTTGAGCAGGATGAAGCTCGCCACGGCGGTATAGATCACGGTGGCCAGCACGCCGATGAACTGCGCGCCCACCTGTTGGCCGATGCTCACCCCGTCGGCCAGACCTGCGCCGCCGAGGCTGGCGTCGGCGAAGACGCCGGTGAGGATGGCGCCGATGATGCCGCCGACCGCATGCACGCCGAAGGCATCCAGCGAGTCGTCGTAGCCCAGGGCGCGCTTTAGGCGGGTGGCGCCAAGGAAGCAGCCGACGCCCGCCGCGGCACCGATCACCAGCGCGCCCATCGGGCCGGCGGTACCGGAAGCCGGGGTGATGGCGACCAGGCCGGCCACCGCACCGGAGGCGATACCCAGCACGCTGGGCTTACCGTGGGAGATCCACTCGGCGAACATCCAGGCGAGCGCCGCCATGGCGGTGGCGATCTGGGTCACCAGCATCGCCATGCCGGCGGTGCCGTCGGCCGCCAGCTCGGAGCCGGCGTTGAAGCCGAACCAGCCCACCCACAGCATGGAGGCGCCGATCAGGGTGTAGGTCAGGTTGTGCGGAGGCATCGCGGTGGTCGGAAAGCCCTTGCGCTTGCCCAGCACGATCGCCGAGACCAGGCCGGCGATACCGGCGTTGATGTGCACCACGGTACCGCCGGCGAAGTCGAGCACCCCCTTGTCGGCGAGCCAGCCGCCACCCCACACCCAGTGGCAGATCGGGGCGTAGACCAGCAGCACCCACAGCCCCATGAACCAGAGCATCGCGGAGAACTTCATGCGCTCGGCGAAGGCACCGACGATCAGCGCCGGGGTGATGATCGCGAAGGTCATCTGGAAGGTGATGAAGACGGTCTCCGGGATGGTACCGCTGAGGCTGTCGATGCCGACGCCCTTCAGCAGGAAGTTGCCGAAGCCGCCCATCCAGGCGTTCATCCCGCCGCCGTCGGAGAAGGCGATGGAGTAACCGGCGACCATCCACAACACCGAGATCAGCGCGGTGATGGCGAAGCACTGCATCAGCACCGAGAGCACGTTCTTGGCACGCACCATGCCGCCGTAGAACATCGCCAGACCGGGGATGGTCATCAGCAGCACCAGGGCGGTGGCGGTGAGCATCCAGGCGGTATCACCGGCGCTCAGGGTCGGCGCATCGTCGGCAAGCGCCAGGGTGGGCAGCGCGAGCAGCGCCGCGGAGGAGAGGCCACGCAGGAGTTTGGACTTCGAAATAGGCATTGACGGGTTCCTCCGTTGGATTAGAGCGCCTCCGCACCGGACTCGCCGGTGCGGATACGAACGGTCTGCTCGAGGTTGTAGACGAAGATCTTGCCGTCACCGATCTTGCCGGTGCGCGCGGCGCTGGTGATCGCCTCGACCACCCGCTCCACCTGATCGGCCGCCACCGCCGCCTCCACCTTGATCTTGGGGAGGAAGTCCACCACGTACTCCGCACCACGATAGAGCTCGGTATGGCCCTTCTGCCGCCCGAACCCCTTCACCTCGGTGACGGTGATGCCCTGCACGCCCACCTCGGACAACGCCTCGCGGACGTCGTCCAATTTGAACGGTTTGATAATCGCGCTTACCAGCTTCATTCCGGTTCCTCCAAATGGCCACTAGATGCAAACCTTGCGCACGCCCCGAATCGGGTCACCCGACCGGCGAGTCGCCGCGGCCCAGCGCACTGCATCAAACAGACCAACCGAGTTAACCGCATGTAACAGAAGGAAAATAAAAAACGTATATGGATGGAAACAGGAAATCTATCGCACCACAACACACCGCCGTGGGAAACCGATCGACCCGCACCGCACCAAACAGGTGCAAACACCCCTCAAAAAGAGATAAAAATCAGGGTATTCCCCACCCGTAATTCGAACTTCCGCGTAGACGAAATATCCGTTACAGTAGCTTGTCCGTCGAGGGCAAGTATAAGATATTTCTAATATTTCTGGAGGCAAAGCGTATGGCTCACGTAGTAATCCTGGGATGCGGCACCGGTGGGATGCCGGCGGCTTATGAAATGAAGCATGCCCTCGGCCGCAAGCACGAAGTGACCGTCGTCCACTACACCGATATCTTCCAGTTCGTCCCCTCCAACCCCTGGGTGGCGGTGGGCTGGCGGACCCGCAAGGACATCACCTTCCCGATTGCTCCGCGGCTGAAGAAGAAGGGGATCAACTTCATCCCGGTGCCCTGCACCGAGATCAAACCCGACGACAACCAGTTGGTGCTCTCCGACGGCCAGGTGGTCGACTACGACTACCTGATCATCGCCACCGGCCCGAAGCTCGCCTTCGAAGAGGTGGAGGGCACCGGTCCGAAGGGGCACACCCACTCGGTCTGCACCGTCGACCACGCCGAGGCCGCCTACGAGCGCTGGCAGGAGTTCGTCAAGGAGCCCGGCCCGATCGTCGTCGGCGCGGTGCAGGGCGCGTCGTGTTTCGGCCCCGCCTACGAATTCGCGTTCATCATGGACGCCGACCTGCGCAAGCGGAAGATTCGCAACAAGGTGCCGATGACCTTCGTCACCTCCGAACCCTACATCGGCCACCTCGGCCTGGGCGGCGTCGGCGACTCCAAGGGCATGCTGGAGTCCGACCTGCGCCACCGCCACATGAACTGGATCTGCAACGCCAAGGTGACCAAGGTCGAGGCGGGCAAGATGTTCGTCGACGAGCACAACAGCGCCGGCGAGGTGATCAAGCAGCACGAACTGCCCTTCGGCTTCTCGATGATGCTGCCCGCCTTCAAGGGCCAGGACGCGGTCGCCGCCCTCGGCGACGATCTGTGCAACCCGCGCGGCTTCGTCAAGGTCGACCAGTACCAGCGCAACCCCAAGTGGAACAACATCTACTCGGTGGGCGTGTGCATCGCCATCCCGCCGGTGGAGGCCACCCCGGTGGCCACCGGCACGCCGAAGACCGGCTACATGATCGAGTCGATGGTCACCGCCACGGTGCATAACATCAAGAACGTGATCGACGGCAAGGAACCCGACCAGAACGCCACCTGGAACGCCATCTGCCTGGCCGACATGGGCGACACCGGCGCCGCCTTCGTCGCCCTACCGCAAATCCCGCCGCGCAACGTCGCCTGGTTCAAGAAGGGCAAGTGGGTCCACCTGGCCAAGATCGCCTTCGAGAAGTACTTCATCCGCAAGATGAAGACCGGCAACTCCGAGCCGCTGTACGAGAAGCACATCCTCGGCGTGCTGGGCATCAAGAAGCTCATTCGCTGAAATTCGCTAAGGCGAATTTCAGTATTGGGATTGTGAAAAAGGGCCGTCCCTTGCGGGACGGCCCCTTTTTTTTGCGTGCCGATTCGGGGACTTCCGGATTCAACGGGGTTGCCAGACTCCCGGGAATCGTTTGGCTGATGAAAAATTGGGTAGGTTGTGCCAAGGACGGGAGGCGCGCCGGTCGGAGTGGTACGCTTCGTATCTCGCCCCCCTCACTACTTCACGGCGGTGGGACCGAAGAGTCCCTGCAACGTCTTCCGCGCCCCGGGGTGCCCGTGGCCGGCCGCCTTGCGCATCCACTGGATCGAGCGCCGCGAATCCTTTTCCACGCCCCGGCCGACCGCATACATCACACCCATCATATATTGGGCATCCGCCACCCCCCTGTCGGCCGCTTTGCGGAACAGCTCCACCGCCTTCCGGTCATCCCGGGGAACACCCCGCCCATCGAAATAGAGATAACCGAGCGCATAGTAGGCCGGCGGGTACCCTCCGGCCGCCGACCGGGCGAACCACTCGCGGGCCTGCGCATCCTCCTTGTCCCGCGCAAGGCGCATCCCCGTCTCGTACTGCATCTTGGCCACATCCTCGGTGCCGTTGTCCGCCGATGCGTAAGCCAAGCCCGAAGTAGCCCCAAGTGAACACCACGCAATCAACGCGACACTGAACAGACGCAGACCTTTCATTCTCCAGCCTCCACCACAACTCGCGATACCGCGGCCTCCCCAACGCATCATACGTTAGTGTACCGAGCCGCAACCCTTTCAACGCCCCACAAAAAACCCCGCCTTTCGGCGGGGTTTGACTTGACAAAACGCGGAAGTGTCTTACTTCGCCGGCAGGCGCAGGAAGTCCACCCCACTCTCCACCTCACCATAACCGGTGTTGGTGCCGCGCACTGAACCGGAACTGGAGGCGCTGGTGTAGGTGTTGACAGGCAACACGGTGACCGCTCCTTGGGAATCGACCATCAGCTCGAAAACCGTCCACACGTCGCCGTATCCGCCGGAGAGGGTCGAGTTGTCACTGGGCGGAGAGAAGCTCCGCTCGCTGCCGTCGCCGTACACCAGACGTACAGTGGCGTTGGCGGTGGAAAGATCGCTGCTACCGGAATAGTGGAACACCGAATAGCGATAGAGACCCGCACGCAAAATGCCCGCATCGGTGGGCGGACGGATCGTCACGGTCTCCGGACCGTAGGAAGTGGTGTCATCCACATCCAGATTGGCGACGTCGCAGCAGCTGGAGCGATTCCCGTAGTAGAGGTGGAAACGGTTGGTCTCGTCGCTGGCCGTACCGTCGGAGTTCTCGTCCGGCCCGGTCAGGTGGGAATCCAGATCCCGAGGATTCTCGCCCCAACTGAGAATGACCCGCACCTCATTGGTCGCCAAACCGCCACTGGAAGTATCGGTCGGGTTGAGCGCCACGCCCACGGAGGTGGGTTCGTCGCAGCTCACCGTTACCACTTGCTCCGTGTCGGAATAGCCCGTGGCCGTCACGCCGACATGAATGGAGCCTTCGAGCAGGTTGCTGAAGCTCGCCTCACCATCGCTGCTGGAAGTGGTGCTATTGGATCCGATGGAGACCTCCGCGTCGCTCACCGGATTCCCGGTGTAGGCGTCGGAGATATTGAGCGTCAGACTGGCGCACCGGCTGGCTGAACTGGTGCCTTCATCCACGCTCGCCCCGAGATCCGGAACCAAATGCAGGGTCTGTTCATCGAAGCGGAATGGGATCGTGTAATTCGCGCTGACGATCTGAGGCCGGCTCCCCGCGAAGCTGAGCACGAAGTCCACTCGGATATTCTCAATGTTGATAACATGATCGCTGACGCCGTAGCCGGTGGCGTCATTGAAATAGACGTCATAGCCCTGGGACTGGGCCAAGCTGCCGCTGGCAGCCAGTGCCACACCCAGCACCATCGCCGCAAGTTTTTTACCCTGAAATTTCATGTTTCTCCCCATCTTTCAATTAATTAATGATCGACACCTTAACAGACGTATGCCTCCTCCTGCGCCCTCTGGCGCCTTGAAGTATAGCAAAGCCCTCCAATCGCAATAGACCACAGAAAGGACAATGCCCATCACATACCCGCGAACAACCCATTCATTTCAAGCAAATTCCTGATAAACAAACAGCTTTTCCTCTACCCCTTGCGACCTTCGGACAGAAGCTCCCGATAGATACCTTCGAGACGCTCCGCAACTCGATCGATCCTAAAAGAACGCTGATAGCGCTCCCTCCCAGCCTCTCCAAGCTGTCGCAAACGCTCGGGAGCCGCCGCCACGCGTCCGATGGCCTCCGCCCAGTTGTCGACATCCCCCGGCCTCGCATGGATCCCTTCAACCCCGTCTCTCACTACCCAGCCGACTCCGGAACCGGGGATGGAACTTACCAAAGCGGCTCTCCCATGGGCCATCGCCTCGATCAACACCACACCGAACGCCTCGGTCCTCTCCAATGACGGAAGGCAGAAAAGATCGCCCGCTTCCAGGAAGGCATGCACCTCCTTCTCCGGGAGCCTCCCGGTGAAAAGCACCCGTCCGGCCACCCCCAACTCCCTTGCCAACCCCTCCAGACGAACCCGCCCCTCACCTTCGCCAACCAGTACGAGGCTTGCCCCTTCAGTCCGCGACAGCGCGCGAAGCAACACCTCGTGCCCCTTGTAGTAGGTCAAGCGCCCAATGGTCAGTAGCCGCACCCCTCCGCTTGGCCAACGCTGGCGCGTCTGCTGCACCAGCCCGTCGTCCACGAGCGGGATGCGCGCCGGATCCATACCGAGCGGAACCACCTCCACCCGGTCACGGTAGAGCGCCAACGCCGCACTGGTGTCGAGATAGGGCGGAGAGGTGGCAACGACCCGCGCGGAACGCCGCAACACAGCCCGCTCAAACGGCTTATAGAGAGGATATAGATGGGCGAGCTTCCGATCGTGTTCCGAAGCAACCACATCGGAGTGCCAGTGGACCACCCACGGACGTCGCTTGGCTGCTGGCGACACCAACCCCCAAAACGCCGAAGTATTGGGCAGATGAAGATGGATCAGGTCGGGCTCGAACTCCCGCACCACACGCTCGAACCAGAGGAGAAACGATGGCGCCACCGGGGCATACGCCATTCTTCCGTAGGAAGGAACCCGCCAGATCCGCACATCTCCCTCGACCGCTCCGGCGGCAACCGCCCCCCTACCTATAGAGTGATCATGCACCAACGCCCCCACACACATCCCCAGCCGGGATTGAGCGGGAAGCAGGTCCGCCATGAAGGTCTCGATCCCTCCCCAAAAAGGAGGCCAATACTTCCCTACGTGCAGCACTCGAATGCTCATCTGGCGACGAGCACTGCGACACTTCGGGCGCAAGACGGCCTCCGCCGCCCGTCGATCATTTCTCCGGCACCAAACGGTCTCCAAAGGGCGTGTGCACCACCTTCATGCCGGGCGGCACCTCATCCGGGTTGATCTTTTTTGGCTTGAAATCGCGATACTTCTCGCGTCGCTCCGCCAACTCCTTCGCCTGCTTCCGCGCCACCTCCTCATCGACCGGTGCGCTCTTTCCTGCCCTGGCCCGCTCCAATGCCGCCTGAAATGGATTTGCTGCTGGCTGAGCCAAAGCGGCTTTCTGGAGAGGCTTGGAGGACTTGGGCGGTGACTTCGCATTCCGCCGGACCAGACTGAGAATCGCCGACTGGTTACCCGCCATGCAGCGTACGCCGGACTCGAGCACGTCACTACACTCGACCCCTTCCGGATAGACCAGGCGCACTTCTCGAGGCCGGATACTGCTGACCTGATAGCCCTCGAACCCCGGAACATCCACCACATCCCCGGGCTGCCAGCGGAGCTTCACATCCCCCCCGGCGGGGGTTTCGAGGATCGCGGAGTAGCGATTGGCCAGCTTTGACGTACCGCGCAGAACGAACGGCTTACCTCCACCCCGAATTGGAGGCTTTGGCCGAACAACCTTCGGCGGCGGCGGCGGGGGAGACTCGACTTTCGGAGGCGGGGGCGCCTCTCCCCGGCTAGGACTGAAAAGATCGATCTCTTCCGCGCCAAAAGCCGAAATGTGGTGCAGCGAGAACAGCGCAACGAGTAGCGCACAGCCACAGGATCTGGAGCAAGCGGAGATCATAACAAAGGTCCCTAACAGATTCGGTGACCGGCAGCCCTCCAAACACGCCGAGAGAAAAGTCATCGGAGGGAAAAGCCGGATCACCCGCAAGAATAAGAGACGGCACCAAGGAAATCAAAAAAAAGGCGCCCCCAAAAGGGGGCGCCTTCCATCAACCACCTCTCAAGCGAGAGGTGCCGATCAGCACTTACTCAACAACGAAGTGGACCGGGGTGGTGTTGTAGACGATCTCGCCACCCACCTCGTAACCCACGAACACGTCGAAGGTGCCGGGCAGCCCGGAAAGGCCGGTAGCCACAGAGACAGTCTCGGTAGCGGCCAGCGTGCGGGGACCGTCGGCGGCGATCAGGTTGGAGACCTGACCGTCCCACATCTGCCACGCACCGGTGCTGTCCTTCATGAACCACATCATCCCAGCCCCCTGGTCGAGAGCGGCCACCACCAGAATGGAACCCTGCTGACCAACGTCGTTGGGGTCAATCGCGATGGAACCGGTCACGTCCAGGCTGTCGGCAGCGGCGAAGCTGCCGGTCAGCGAGTAGCTGGCTCCGCTGTCATCGCTCACGCCCGCGGCGATAGTGGCGTTGGTGGGATTGCCGCTGAGAGTGGCCGGAGTGCCAGTGTCGGGCGGGGTCATCACCTGACTCACCGTGATATTGATGGTCAGCGTGCTCGGGGTAGAAGCGGAATCGCTCACCACAACGCTGGTGGTACCCACAGCAACCGGAGTCACCGTCAGCACACCGTTGACCAGGGAGGCGGTCGCCACGGTGCTATCAGGCTGGGTGGAGATGCTGAGAGAACCGACACCACCGCTCAAGGTCACGGTACCGGTACCGGAGGTGGTGATACTGAGGTCGGTGCTGTCGGCGCTCAGGGCCAGCGGGGTGCCGACCACCGCAACCACCTCCATGGAGCCGATCACGCCAGCCCCGTGTGTGGCACTCAGATCACCATCGTTGATCGACACCTCTACATTGCCGTCGGCAGTGCCGCTGGCGACGTTCACCTTCAGACCCGCGAAGGACACCTTGGTGGCACCGGTCGAGGCGGTGCTCGGCGCGCGGATGATCAGGGTGTCGTTGGAGGAGAAGGTGGTGGCCCGCTCAAATTCCCAGTTGGCACCGGTAGTGGTGGTACCGCTGTAGCTGTTGGCGGTATCAACAGTGGCAACCAGCTTGGTGCCGGAGGAACCGGTAAGGGCCGTAGTCACCGCAGGAGTGGCGGTCGCCCAGGTCAGCCCAGTCGGCAGCACTACGCGGAACTGACCACTGGCAGCGATCGCACCCTGGAAGGACTCCGTGACGGAAAGGGTGCCGATGGACTGGGTCGGGGTGCCGGCGGTCAGCGAGGTGATGCTGCTGACGGCGGTGGTGGTACCCTGAGCCGCAGTCGCGACGGTGGCGGTGCCGGAAGCACCCGCAGTACCACCGATGGTCACCGCGATGTCGCCCGCGGAAACGGTGGAGGCGACCGAGATCGAGCCGGAGACCGTGATGGTCGCGGCGCTGCTCGAGGCGGTGGAGACCGGCACGGTGGCGGTCTGACTGTCGCTGGAAAGCGTCACGGTGCCAAGGCCCATGCTGCCGGTGGCGCTAACGGTGGGCGCCGCACTCCAGGTCACGCCGGCGGGCAGCGCCAAGGTGATGGTGCTGCTGTTGGCGAGCAGGGCGCTGGCGACGTCCTCCTTGATGGTGAACTCACCGATGCCCTGCCCGGAGGCACCGATGCCGACGGTCGGAATGGTGGTGTTGGCAGTGACGGTGACCGAGGAATCGACCACGGTCAGCACCGCGACGGAGGCGGCGGTAACGCCGGAACCGGTGGAGCCGGCGATCGCCACCGACAGGTCACCCGCGGAGACACTGCTCGCAACGTTCACGCTGAGACCACTGACGGTGTAGGTGGTCGTGGTGGTGTCGGTTGCGGTGCTGTTGGGAACCGGGATGGTGATGGTGGAGGTCTGGAAGCCGATCGACGAGCTGACCGTAGCCGCGGCACTGGCCACCGAGGGGGTGAAGACAGGCTGGGCAGCGAAAGTCACGCCGTCGGGCAGGGTCAGGGTGACGGTGGAGCTGCCGGCATCCGAAACCACCTCACCGAAGTTCTCCTTGATCAGGATGTTGGAGGCGGTGACGGCGTTGCGGCCCGCGGGGGTCTTGCCCAGGGTGGTGTTGACCGCCGAGGAAGTGGTGGAACCGGTAGCGGCGGTGGCGATCTGCACATCGCCGGCGGTCACGCTGCCCGTACCACCGATGGTCGCATTGATGGCACCAGCGGCGACGGTGGCACCCACCGTCAGGTTGGCCATCGGAATGGAGAGCTGACCGACGCTGGAACCGGTGGAGGCGCCGCCGGAGGCAACGGTCCAGGTGGCGGTGCGGCTGTCGCTGGACATGGTCGCAGCCTGCGCGGTGTTCGCAGTGGCGCCGATGTCCATGTTGGTCGGCGTGGCGGTCGGTTTGGCACCAAAGGAGACGCCGGTCGGGAGAGAGACGGTGATGGTCTTGCCGGAGGCCAGGGTACCGGTGGCGCTCTCGGTGATCAGCAGGGTGCCGCCGACCTGGGCGGTACCGCCGATGTGAACGTTGGGAGCGGTCGTGGTCAGCTCGTTGGTGGTACCGGCGGTCACGGCGCGACC
This sequence comes from Endothiovibrio diazotrophicus, assembly GCF_054657215.1. Taxonomy (NCBI): domain Bacteria; kingdom Pseudomonadati; phylum Pseudomonadota; class Gammaproteobacteria; order Chromatiales; family Thioalkalispiraceae; genus Endothiovibrio; species Endothiovibrio diazotrophicus. The sequence continues at coordinate 8,906 of NZ_BAAHXB010000072.1, read as the reverse complement.
GCTGACCACGGAGCCGGAAGTCAGGCCGGGGTTGCCGGGAGTTTTGGAGGCGATGCTGACAGAGATGTCACCGGCGGCCACGGTGCTCGCGACGTTGACGTCGATGCTGCTGATGAGGATGGTAGCGGCAACGGCCGACGCGGTGCCAATGGTCCAGGTCGCACGATCGTTCTTGCTGTCGCCGTCAGTGTCCTCGAGGGTCGCGCTGCCGGAGCTCAGGACCGTACCCGCGGCGGTGTTGGATACCGCGGCGGTGACGGTGGTGTCGCTGAAGGAGACCCCCGTCGGCAGCTGAATGTAAACGGTGTTGGACGGGCTGGTGGCGGAGAGCTGGCCAGCACCGCCCTCGATCAGCTGGATGTTACCCAGGGTGACCGCGGAGCCGCCGATCAGGACGTTGGGGACGGTCGCCGCGGAGTTGGTCGTCGCGGCCTGCACACCCGCCGCCCCCAGTGCCAGCGTCACGGCAACCGCTACGTGGTTCTTCTTCATCATCTCGATGTTCTCCTTCGATGTCGAACAAAAATTTCTACGGGTTTTCGCTAGTTTCGGCCAAAACTGCTTAATCGCTCATCCGCGTTCCAGCACGATCCACAGCCCTGCGACCAAGCCTACGCGGATGGATAATAACCATGTGCGTAGAAAAATCAAGGGACATCTCGCCCCCTCGATTATTGGCCATGGGGCGAAGTTACAACACCCCATGTGTTTTTACAACAACAATTGCACGAGAGGTCGAAATTTCACAACGTGCGGTCACAGAAGTGAAAAACGGGTAAAACATTCGTCCGTTTTCTCGCTGTTTCGGGCTATTTTCCGGAAGCCGGCGGGGGCGCAGATGACTGACCCAACGCCTTCGTCACCACTTCCAGGCTGTTCATCAGCAGCGGGTTCGATGGATTGGCACTGAGCCCTTCACGCAACACCTCCTCCGCCTGACGAGCCTCTCGCCGCTCGAGCAGCACCGCGGCCAGATTGTTCCAGGAGACGGGATTGGTCGAGTAGACGCGGATGGCCTCGCGGTAGTCCGCTTCCGCGTCGCTCAACGCCCCCTGACGTTTGGATATGTTTCCACGGTTGGTCAGCAGTTTCGATCGGTTCAGCGGATTGATCGATCCCGCCGTGCTCAAGGTGTGATCGATCACCGCCATCGCGTCCTTCATTCGCCCCACGCGGATCAGCGCCGCGACAAAGGTGACCACCGCCGCCTCATCCAGACGAATCGGCCCGGGCTTTCCGCCATTCTTCGCCTCACTGGCCCGCTGCAGGGCCGTCAAGGCATCGTTGGGGCGGTCCGCCGCCAAATACTCCTTGGCGACAATCGACCACGGACGATAGTGGGCGGGGGAAAGGCGAGCGTTCTTCTCCCAAAAACCCAGCCGGTCATTCCACTCCTCGTTTCGCTCCCGGGTCGCCCCCAAAAGGAGCAGGGAAACCAGCCCCGCGGCAATCGCCACGGACCTCACTCCAATGAGCGGGGAAAATCGATGGATCAGATCTGCTGTGGCAATACTCAAGCCGACCAACGGGAGATACATCCGATGCTCCACAAACGTGTCTTTGATCGGCAACACCGATGACTCGACCAGATGTGCGATATAGAAAAAGAGTATGCCGAACGAGATCAGCGGCGCCCGCCGCACCAAAAACACGCCCGCACCGATCGCCACCAGATGAAAGGCGGCAAACAGCAGATGCTCCGCACCGAAATGGACCGGGAGCACCGGTGGGTTGTAATCCACCCGCAGATCGACCGGCCAGACATACAGCCCCAGGTAGTGGAACAACCCCTTCAGCTGGAGAAGGAAATAGTCCCCCCGCCCTATTACCGAGGCCTCACCCCGCAAGACTCCAGCCAAGGCCTCGGGAGAGAAGGGGTTGATGTGGTACATCAAGCCAATCACCCCGGCCAAACCCGCCGCGACCGCGATACCGAGCCCTGCAACGAAGAGGAGCCGCCGCCGGTCCATGCCAAACAGCACCCACTCCAGCAACAACACCGCCAACGGCAGCGTGAAGGTATTCTGTTTGGTGAAGAGGGCGGCACCCATCGTCACCAAGGCCGCCCCCATCCATAACCCCCGGGCGTACCACGCCGTCGCCACCCTTCCATAGATATAAAAGAGGAGCGTCGCCACATAAAAGAGGGCCGCAAGGGAGGCGAGCCGCTGAACGATGTAGGTCACCGCCTGGATTTGCAGCGGGTGGACGAGAAACAGCGTGGCCGCAACCAGTGGAATGAAGGCCATTCGCCACCGCGCTTGGGAACCGTCCTCGGCGCTGGTGCGATAGACAAGCTGGCGAGCCAACAGATACACCAAGATAGCGGCCGTCAGATGAATGGTGACGTTCACCAAGTGGAAGCCGAATACGGAGGGGCCTCCGATCTGGTAATTGGCCCAAAATGTCATGTAGCCCAAAAAACGGATGGAAAACTGTTGCCATACCGCCGCGGGCCCCCCGCTGACGATTGAGGGACTTTCCAGAATCGATGAATAATCGTCAAAATAGAATGGCACGCTCAGCGTGTGGCCATAGCCGATCAACACCAGCAGAAGCAGCACCACTGGCGCCACAAAAGGCGACCCCAAGAGGGTTACCAATCGCTGCTCATTCATCCACGGCACGATCCGATCCCCCCATCATCATTGCCTCACCCCACCGTCGACGCGAAACCGAGCAAGACGCTCGACCACCGCATCGAAGACGCCATTCCAATCCTCCGCCTGGGGCTGCCGAAACAACGTCGCCCGATCATACCAGGCGGTGGTCGCCCCACTCTCCAGCCAACGCCAATCGGGACTCGTCGCCAACAGCACCCAACACTCCTTGCCCAGGGCGCCGGCCAGGTGGACCACCGCGGTATCGACGGCCACCACCAAATCAAGTTGACCGATCACCTCCGCGGTAGCGGCAAAATCGGTCAACTGCCCGCTCAGATCGACGACCCGGCCATCCCCACCGAGTTCCCCCACCTCATCGGCCCGCTCACCCACCTGAAGACTGAACAGGCAAATTCCCTCCACTTCCAACAACCGTCGAAACATTCCCGCCGAACAGGAGCGACGACGATCCTCCCGATGCCCGGCACTACCGGCCCACACGATCCCCACCTTCAGGCCCTCCACCGCCGATAGGGCGGGAAGCGGACTCGGCACGGGGGGCACGGAAAGATAGCCTCCACTCCCCGGTAGCGTATCGATCCCGATACCGAGGCGATGAGGCAAGCTCATGATCGGAACGAAGAAATCGTAATCCTTGGTCACGATCCGGTCGGAATCGGCAACCACAAACCGGTCGACCCCCGGCGCCGCTCCGAGCAACCGCTCCAACGACCGCGGCGCCTCCAACACCAGGGTACCCACCCGCTCCTTCGCCCGGGGCAGGAAACGGGCGAACTGAATCACATCACCAAACCCCTGCTCGGCTCGCACCACCAGAACGCTCCCCGGCGCCACGGAACCATCCCACAGGGGGCCGGCATCGCGAAACCACGGGTGTGCCCACAACCAGTCCGCAGCCCGCAGTCGCCACTCATACTCCGGCCAACCTGCCGCATAGTCGCCGCAGCCAAGGAGCACCATGGCGTAGTTGAAATGGACCTTCGGTACCGTGGGGTTCAGCTTCAATGCGTTCTCGTAGACCCGCCGCGCCTCGACCGAATCCCCATCGCGGGAGAAGACGTTGGCGACGTTGCCCAACGCCTCGGAGAAATCCGGCTCGATCTCCAGCGCCCGTTCGAAACTGGCGCGGGCCTGCTGGTGATCGCCGAGAGAGAAGAGGGCGCTGCCGAGCGCGTTGTGGGCCGCTGCGAAATGAGGATGGCGCTCCACCAACGGTTGCAACACCTCCACCGCTCGAGCGAATTTACCCAGGGCGTTCAGGGCATTGGCCAGGTTGTTCTGCGCCTCGGGATAGTCCGGCCGCAGTTCGATCGCCACCCGGTAGTGTTCGATCGCCTCCTCCGTCCGCCCGTTCTCCGCCGCGACCACACCGAGATTGCACGACGCCTCGGCAAACCGGGGATTGCCCGCCAACGCCCGGCGGAAACAGGACTCCGCCTCCACGAACCGTCGCTGATTGAGATTGAGGGCACCCAGATTGTTGAGCACCTCGGGAAAGCCGGGGTCGAGCGCCAAGGCCCGATCATAGGCGGCACGGGCCCCGTCGGCGTCCCCGAGGGAAGAGAGAATCGAACCCTGCGTAAGGTAGTAGTGCTTGTTTTGCGGATTGAGTTCGATGGCGCGTTCGACGTAGGAGCGCGCCTCCGCGTGCTGCCCGAGGCAATGTTGGCAAACACCCTTCACGTAACACGCCCCGGAGTTGTCCGGCTGCTGCTGGAGCACCGCATCACAACTCGCAACCGCTTCTCCGTACCGCCCGGAGGAGTGCTGCTGGACCGCTCGGGAGAGCAGTTGATCGATGGAATCCACGGCCGCCTCGAAAAAACGGGAGCGAAATCAGACAAAGAGGCGCATCTGCCGCGCCCCACGCAGGTCAGCAGACGTAAAGCTAGTGTACTGCCCCGCAATTAATGGCCCTTTCAGCGCCCCCCAGAGGCGCCAGGACAAGGCGCGGCGCGCAGGCAATGGCGAGTCCTTGGCAAGCGCCGCAACGCCGGCCTGGCGTCTCTGGGGGGCGGCCTGCGGGCGAGCCGCCAAGCGGCCATCCGCGGCGTTGCGGTCTCTTGAGGCAGGGCGGCTGCCCCGGCGAGCCCGCGTCTTGCGGCTGACCGCTTGGCGACTCGCTGAAAGGGCCATTAATTGCGGGGCAGTACACTAGTGAAGCACCAATCGGGCCTGACGCTTGGAGCGCCGTTCCACCAGCCGGTAGAGATTGGCCATCGACGCCAGATGGAGGTAGATCAACGAGAGCTCACCGACCCGGAACAGCGCCATTACCTGCTGATCGGGCAACGCCAGCAGGCGCTCCTCATCCACCACCAGCATCCCCGGCACCGTCACCTTGCCCCCGTCGGCGAGGTTGATCGAGGCGTTGGACTCCTTCAGCAGCTGCGCCCCCTTCAAGCGGTTGATGAAGGCGCGGGTCCGCTCGTTCTGCTCCTGGAAATCCTTGAGCAGCTCAAGGTAGCCGGTAAGCCGCTCGCTCGCCTGGCCGTGATCGTCGAACAGCGGGTCCCCCTCCGTCTCGCCAAGCAACGATGATGCCTCGTCGACGTAGATCGGCAGCTCATCACCTTCCGCCTGCGCACCGGGGGCAAAGGGGTAGCGGCGAACGAACGCCGGGATATAAGAGGCATCCCACTCCCCCTTCCCATCGACGAACAGATTCTCATCGGTGGCCAGGCCGAGCATCGCCACCGCCATGGTCTCGCCGGTGGGGGAATTGGCGAAAAAGAGGGGGTAATTCATCGCCGCCATGGAGAACTCGGCGACCACCACGGGCACCGCACTGACCTCCGCCGCAAACCGATAGTCGATCTTCTCCGCAACCCGCAGATTCCGATGCCGCTCGGCATCGAGCAACGCGATACGTTCGTAAAAAAGCATGTCAGCCATGGGATACCATTTCCTCGAAGTGGATCGATCGGACGACCGGACGACGGGTCGCGAAGGGGCTATTATACCGACCGTGCCTGGAATTGCGCACATTGCCCACGGCGAAAGCGGAGGCCGCACGCTGGCATCCCCCCGCGCAGCACCCCATAATCGGATCGTCCCGGCATCACCAACGACAGCTACCGCAGATGAGGCTACGACTCCTTCTATCCCTTGTGCTCCTGCCGCTTTGCGGCTCCGCGCTGGCCGACACCCTGGCATTCACCAGCGCGACCCAGACCACCGCGGAGAGCAGCGGTTCCGTCGCGGTCACCGTATCCCGCACCGGCACCGGCAGCGGCGCGGCCACCGTCCAATACGCCACCAGCAACGGCAGCGCCCTGGCCGGCAGCGACTACACCCCCGCCACCGGCACCCTCAACTGGAACGACGGCGATCTCGCCGACAAGACCATCTCGATCACCCTCCCCGACGACCAGATCGTGGAAGGCACGGAAACGTTCACCATCGCCCTGGCCAACCCCACGGGCGCCACCCTCGGCACCCCGACCATCGCCACCATCACCCTGAGCGATGTCGAGCCCGGCCACATCGCCTTCACCGCCAACGCCTACACCGTCAGCGAGGACGCCGGCACCGCCACCATCACCGTCAGCCGCAGTGGCGGCACCACCGGCGCGGTATCGGTGACCTACAGCACCAGTCCGGACAGCGCGGCCTCCGACGTCGACTACACCGACACCTCCGGCACCCTGAGCTGGGCCGACGGCGAGGGAGGCAACAAGAGCTTCACCGTCGCCATCGTCAACGACGACGAAATCGAGGAGCGGGAGAGCCTCCAGCTCCATCTCAGCAACTTCAGCGACCCCGCCACCGGCAGCGCTCAGGACGCCCCGCTGTACATCGACAACGCCGACATCGCCGTCCAGTTCTCCCGGGAGAGCATCAGCGGCAACGAGGGAGACGAATGGATCTGGCTCACCGTCGACCGCCTCGGCGGCGGCAACGGCCAAGTCACGGTCCAGTACAGCGTCACCGCCGGCACCGCCGAAGCGGTGAGCGACTATCTGGCCGACTCCGCCACGGGCACCCTCACTTGGCCCAACGGCGTCACCGCCCCGGAGACCATCTACCTCCACCTGGTCGACGACGACCTCGCCGAACCGAACGAAACCCTCACCATCACCCTGGCCACCCCCTCCGGCGCCACCCTCGGCGATACCCCCTCGATCACCGTCACCATCGTCAACGACGACACCGACTTCTCCTCGCTGCTGACCACCATCACCCCGGAGCTGGAGGGCGTCACCCAACCCCCGGCGGTCGATCTCAGCGCCGACAGCCCGCTGACCGCCGACACCTCGATCATCGACGAGATCAACGGACTCACCGTAGTCAGCGAAGGCCGCTTCCTGTTCGCCCAGGACACCGCCAGCGGCCAGCTCAGCTCACCGGTGGCGAGCGACTCGCTCCTCGTCCTCCACCCGGTACGGGTCGAGACCCCGCTGAGCGGAGAAGGCCCCGGCCTCCACCTCAGCGATGCCGGCGAGGTGCGCATCGTCACCGACGACGGCCTGGCGGTGGTCTGCCTGCCCGCCTCCGGCGACCTCGCTGCACTCTACGACACGGTCAGCGACCTCGGACTCGCCGAGGTGGCGGTCAACGCCCACGGCGACCTGAGCATCCCCCTCAACAGCGGCGCCGCCCCGCTGGTCCCCAATGACCAAGGCGAACTGGTCATCCCCCCATCGTGGTTCCTGCGCTATGTCGCCCGCCCTGCGCTCTACGCCCCCCTCGCCGAGAGCGGCACCGCCCGCGGCATCGCCGTGGCCACCCACCCGACGCTCCACGGTTTCTACCAACTGATCCACCGCTTCACCGTGGAGAACCGGTTGCGCGAGCAGATCCTCTACCCGGCACTCGCCGACTGGGATGCAGTGGTCACCGCCCTCAGCCACGTCCCCGGCTTCCAGCGCATCGTCCAGGACAGCGAAGGGGTACTGAAGATCACCCTCGGCGGCACCACCCTCGCGACGATCCCCGACTACTTGGTCGACCGCTACGACCCCCTGGATTCCGATCAGGTCCAATTCGCCCCCCATGCGGACCTCAACGGCGACGGTACCGCGGACTACCTGATCCTCTACCCCAACGGCGACCAGCAGGCGCTCTACGTCCTCCCCTGACGTCCGGCCCGTCCGACCGCTCCCGCCGGGGGGGACAACCACATGCAGTAACCTGCCCGACACCCACCCGACAACAAGGAACCCCCCATGTCCCCCGCGGAACTCAACCAGCGCCACGCCATCGACGGCCACCTCCACTTCACCCGCGAAGGGGACGGCCCGACCCTCGCCGAGATCGACAACGCCCACGGCCACGCCACCCTCGCCCTGGAGGGCGGCCAACTCCTCAGCTGGACCCCCAAGGGTGACCAGCCCGTGGTCTGGCTCAGTCCCGAAGCGGTCTACAAACCGGGCAAGTCCCTGCGCGGCGGCGTACCGGTCTGCTGGCCCTGGTTCGGTCCCCACGAGAGCGATGCCACCCTCCCCGGCCACGGCTTCGCCCGCAACAAGCCGTGGTCGGTAACGGCCAGCGAGGCGCTGGCGGACGGCGCCACCCGCCTCACCCTCACCCTCGACCAGGACGACGAAACCGCCAAACTCTGGCCCCACCGCTGCGCTCTGAAACTTACCGTCACCGTCGGCACCACCCTCACCCTCGCGCTGACCACCCGCAACCTCGGCGACCAGCCGGTCACCCTCACCGAGGCGCTGCACACCTACTTCCACGTCGGCGACATCGAGCGGATTGAGATCAGCGGCCTGGAGGGGGTCGGCTACGTCGACAAGGTCAACGACGGGGCGCACACCGAACAGCAGGGGGCCGTCGTCATCCGCGGCGAGACCGACCGCGTCTACCTCGCCGCCCCCGACGAGTGCGTGATCCACGACCCCGACCTCGGCCGGCGCATCCACGTCACCAAGCACAACGGCCGCTCCACCGTGGTGTGGAACCCCTGGGCGGAGAAGGGTGCCGCCTTCGGCGACATGGGAGAGGACGGCTATCGCCGGATGCTCTGCGTCGAATCGGCCAACGCCCTGAGCGACGCCTGGAGCATCCCCCCCGGCGACGAGCACACCCTGAGCGCCGAATACCAAGTTTCCAAGATGTAAGGGACGCGGAAGGAAGTAAAAATCCCCAAATCGCGCCGGATCGCGCTTCTTCTTCAAGGGTCGCTCCCGGCCTCCTGCCTCCCGCGACACTTGTGCATCCCTGCACGTCGCGCGGCAAGGGGCGCATAGCCCGGCTATGTAACCCTTGCCGCAACGCCGAAGAGGGGCGGCGAGACAAGCGATTTGGGGTAATTTATTCTTTCCGCGCCCC